>DATNKA010001070.1:0-2118 GCA_035603655.1 Candidatus Acidiferrales bacterium
CTTGCCGACGCCCACCTGCGACTTCGACTCCGGCCGCGTTACCCTTATTCCGGCACGTTCGGCGATTACGTCAATCGCGAGAAAGCCGATGTTGTGCGGCGTCCAGTCGTACTGGGAACCTGGGTTGCCGAGGCCGACGATTACTCTCATAGCCAGCGCCTAGCCAAATCACGCAGCCTTTGTCCGCAGGCCGCTTACTTCTTCTTCTCCGACTTCTCGGCCTTGGCCGGAGCTTCGGCGGCTTCGCCTTCGCCCTCTTCTTCCTTCTTGCCCTTCTTCATGACTTCCGGCTCGGCGGGCGCAGCATCTGCCGTTACGGCTGCATCGGCGGCCGGCTCTTCTTCCTTCTTCAAGACGACCACGTGCGCGATTACGCGAATGGGGTCGGTGACCAATTTGATTTTTGCCGGATCGAACGGCAAGTCGGCGGCGCGCAATTGTTTTCCGATCATCATGTCGGTCACATCGACGCGGAATTCTTCCGGAATGTCAGCGGGCAGACATTCGACTTCGACTTCCCGGGTGACGGTTTCGAAAACGCCGCCCTGCAACTTCACGCCCTGTGCTTCACCGAAAGTATGGACGGGCACCATGACGCGCATGCGGACATCCATGGCGATGCGGAAGAGATCAACGTGCAAGAGCTTGCCACTGACGGGATCGACCTGCCAGTCGCGCACCATCGCCTTCTCGTCGCCACCATTGGCCACGGTCACGGTGAAAATGGTGTTGTGGCCGGTTTCCGAGCGCAAGATCTTGGCGACCTGCTTGGCTTCCACGGTCAGCGAGATGGCTTCCTTCTTGCCGCCGTAAAGAACGGCCGGGACCATGCCAGTAGTGCGCACGCGACGCGCCGGACCTTTGCCTCGACCTTCCCGAACTTGCCCTTCAATCTTAAAGTTCTGCATGTTTCATTCCCCTGTCGCTACGGTTTCTATCAATACGGATCAAGTAAAAAGTTCGCTGATCGACGTTTCTTCGTGAATCGATTGAATCCCGCGGGCCAGCAGCGGAGCCACGCTCAACGCCTTGATCTTTGGCAGCCTTTTCGCTTCCTCGCTCAGTGGCACCGAATCGGCAACGACTACTTCTTCGATCTTTGAGTTGGCAATGCGCTCAACAGCCGGGCCGGAAAGCACCGGATGGGTGCAGGCCGCGAAAACCTTGGTGGCCCCGTGATCCAGCAGCGCCTCGGCCGTCTTGACCAGCGTACCGGCCGTGTCGATGATGTCGTCGATGACCAGCGCCGGACGCCCCGCAACATCGCCGATCAGGTTCATCACTTCGCTGACGTTGATGTCAATTCGGCGCTTGTCCACGATGGCCAGCGGCGCGTCGATCTTTTTCGCAAAATACCTGGCGCGCTCCACTCCGCCGGCATCCGGCGAAATGATGGTCATCGGTCCCAAATTCTTCTTCTGAAAATATTCCACCAGCACCGGCGACGCGAACAAGTGATCCACCGGGATGTTGAAATATCCCTGAATCTGCGGCGCATGCAGATCGAGTGTCAGCACGCGGCTCGCACCCGCGGTTTCCATTAAATCCGCAACCAGCTTGGCCGAGATCGCGACGCGCGGGCGGTCCTTCCGATCCTGCCTGGCATACGGATAGTACGGAACTACCGCCGTAATCCGCCAAGCCGAAGCGCGCTTGAACGCATCCATCATGATCAGCAGCTGCATCAGGTTGAAATCCACCGGGCTGCTGCAGGGCTGCACCACAAAAACGTCCGCGCCGCGCACATTCTCCAGAATCTGATAGCGCGTTTCGCCGTCGCTGAATTTGCCATGCTCCGCGAGGCCCAACGGAACGCCCACGTAATCGCAAATCGCGTTGGCAAGCGCGGGATTCGCAGTTCCACAGAAAATTTTAAATTTGTCGTCTGCCAAAAGTTTGCCGAAGAGGCAGCCTAACGATCAGCGCGCACGCCAACCCATGGCTTGGCCATACTTCGCCCTGGATATTGTTTCAACCACGAAAACTGAATCTTCCGGGAACTCACGAGCGGATCGACGCGCCTGCGCTGGGTTTCGGAAGATTCCGAACACCGCCGACCCGCTACCTGCCAGCGCGGCATCTGCTGCTCCTCGCTTGAGCAATCCGGCCCGAATCTCT
>DATNKA010001071.1:0-3813 GCA_035603655.1 Candidatus Acidiferrales bacterium
CCCGCCATTCGGAAACGGCCCAATATTTGGCAAAGATCTCTATTTCATTTCGTTCCTTGGAAAGCCGTCTGAAAAAGACCCGTGGATGCTGCAGTTCGGTGGCCACCATTTGGCGCTCAATATCACCATCGCTGGCGAACATGGTGTTCTTACGCCGACTCTGACTGGTGCACAGCCTGCTCTTTACACGTTTGAGGGAAAAACCGTGCGACCACTTGGAGGCGAAAGCGATCAGGCCCTTGCTTTGTTGAATGCACTGGACGCCTCACAGAAGAAGCAAGCAATTCTCGGCTTTCAGCTTGCTGACTTGGTACTCGGTCCCGGGCAGGATGGCAAAACCATTCAGCCCGAAGGTCTAAAGGCGTCCGCGATGAACGCTATGCAACGTGCCATGCTCCTGGGCGTGATCTCCGAGTGGGCCAACATTATTGACGAAAGCGCGGCCGCCACCCGTATGGCGGAGTTGAAGGCAGATCTCAACGAAACATGGTTTGCCTGGAGCGGCCCTGTCACGGCCGAGCCGGGAAAAAATATTACGGCCTACTACCGGATTCAGGGTCCGCATCTCGTCATCGAATACGCTCCTCAGCGCCTGGGCGGCGATCCGTCAATGCATGTTCACACGATGTACCGCGATCCCACCAATGACTATGGCCGGAGGTTCACGGCAAAGTGAGCAAGATCTTTCCAATCGTCGTCGTTTTGTCGCTCGTGGTGCCTGCTTCTGCGCATCGGGTAGATGAGTATCTGCAGGCCACGATCGTCTCCGTAGAAAGAGATCGAGTTCAGTTTTCCATGCGCCTGGTGCCGGGAATCGCGGTGTCGTCCGGTATCATTGCAACTATCGATACCAACCACGACGGCATCATTTCGGAAACTGAGCGACAAACGTACGTGCAGCGCATCCTTGCCGATCTGACGCTCAGCATCGACGGAAACCCCCTGCAGCCGCAACTGACCTCGGCTGTCTTCCCGACCATGGAGGAGATGAAACAAGGACTTGGCGAAATCCGAATTGAGTTCATTGCAAGTCTGCCGGCCGGGTGGACCAATCGACGGCTCACTCTCGTAAATCATCACCAGAGCCAAATTGCAGCCTATCTGGTCAACTGCCTGGTTCCGAGCGATCCGGAGATACGCGTCCTCGCGCAGCATCGCGATGAAAAGCAGTCATTCTATGAGCTTGATTATGTGCAGAGTAGCGCATCAGTCGCGCCATACATCAGATGCCTGTCATCCCTCCGTGGATGGACGGGTGCGGTGGGTTTTGCGAGCATCTTCCGCCGCGGCATGCATCACATCGCCGATGGCACCGACCATCTCCTTTTTCTGCTGGCGCTCCTACTCCCGGCACCTCTACTCCTCTCAGGCTCCCGTTGGGCGGGATTCGCTGGCGTACGACAGAGCCTGTTGCAGATATTCCGAGTGGTAACGGCGTTTACGATTGGGCACTCAATCACTCTTGCGTTGGCGGCATTGGGTGCGATGCACGTTCCCAGTCGTCCCATTGAAGTGCTGATCGCTGTATCGATTCTGGTTTCCGCAGTTCATGCGATCCGGCCAATTTTTCCCGGCGGTGGCGCCGGAATCGCGATGTTCTTCGGCTTGATCCATGGACTGGCATTTGCGACCAGCTTAGGCCATCTGGAACTTGGTTGGTGGCAGCGTGTACTGAGCATCCTTGGATTCAACCTCGGTATTGAAGCTATGCAATTGATTGTGGTAGCCGCGACCATACCATCACTCATGTTGATGAGCCGATCCCGCTTGTATTCGCCTCTCCGGATCGTCGGCGCGCTCTTCGCAGGATGCGCAGCCACGGGCTGGATTCTGAACCGACTTCTAAACATGCACACCTCAGTGGACCTGATTGTGGACGCCTTGGCGCATCGCGCAGTCTGGATTGCCGGAGGCTTGTTCTTGTCGAGTCTCGTGTGCGGGTTACGCTACCGTATAACCGACCAATCTTTTCGTCGATACCTACTCACGTTGATGGGGGGCCTTTGATGGAATTTCAGACAAATGGCTCCAGGCGGCAATTTCTCTCCACCGTTGCGATGACAGCAGGTGCTGCGATGCTGCTGCGGCCGCACTTAGGCTGGAGGGCGGAGATAAGCGATCCGCGGGTGGCCGACATCGTAGCCAAGACGATCGGAATCGACACTCACAATCATATCGACGTTCCCCTTAGTGCCGCGGAAATGCCCGGACCATATATAGACCTGGCTGGCGAGATGAAGCAGTCGGGCCTCTCAGCCATCTGCATGACCTTTGCGACTGACTACCAGCCCGGCGATGCCTACGACCGCTTTCTCAAAGGGCTGGAGTCTATGGATCGGCAGTTGGAGCGCAATGGCATGAAGCGGTCCCTCACTCCCGACGACGTTCGCAATGCCCATAAGAATAGCCAGCCTGCGGTGATCCAGGCGATCGAGGGCGGCCACTTTCTTCAAGGCCACCTTGAGCGAGTGCAAGAAGCCTACGGGCGGGGTTTGCGGCATTTCGGGCTGCTTCATGACAGCGACGCTTCCGTGCCGCTCGGCGACGTTTACACCAACCCGCCACGCTACGGTGGATTGACCGCATTTGGGTCAGCCGTGATCAAGGAATGCAATCGGCTGGGTATCCTTATCGATCTTGCCCATGCGAATATGCGAACAACCGAAGCCGCGCTCAAGATCACGACCCGGCCGGTCATCATCTCCCATACCGGCCTTGATACGCAGTTGGGGAACAATCCGTCCATGGCGCAAATGATGCGCCCAAGACTCATCAGCAAAGAACAAGCCAAGGTGGTCGCCAATGCTGGGGGACTGGTCGGTGTCTGGACGCATCTTTCAGATACGCCGTTGGACTATGCGCGAAATATCCGGGCGCTGGTCGATGTCATCGGAGTCGATCATGTGTGCATCGGCACTGATACCAAGCTTACCCAGCCCAGCCCTCGCCCCGGTGGTCCTGGCACCGGTGGGCCTCCTCCCGGCGGCTCCACCCCCGGTCAACAGCATCCTCGCGTCGGGGAACGCACCAATCAGGCATGGCAGGATCAAACGCTGGGGTTTTACTACGTTGTTGTCGATGCGATGTTAAAAACCGGCTTCACTCCGGATGAGATCGGAAAGATCGGCGGCGGGAACTTCCTGCGCTTCTTCGATAGGGTGACCGGTCACCAATCCTGAGTCGCAGAACTATCTGCAAGCTGTATCAAGAGAGTGGAGACAAAGTGTATTCGCGAAGAGAGTTCTTGATCAAGGCATCCCCAGTTGCTCACTCCTTCCCGGGCGCGCTCTCAAGGGCTGCAAGTGCTGCGTCGTATTGCCGAGTGGCTTGCCCGATCGCGGCGCAGACCACGATTTGAGCGGCATTGGTTACGGCTTCGAGGGCTTGGGTGACCGCACTCACTTTCTCCTCCCGCCAGATCTTGCCGTTGAACATTGTGGGTCACGTCGATATTGGCGTGACCCACGTTGTCCGGCACAACCTCCGGCCTTCCTATTTTTATCGCCCGAATCGGCCAAGTCCGAATCTCTGCAAATGCTGTTTGCTAGCGGGCAAGCTTGCCCAATAGATGCCTTTAGTGACAGGCGACGCCGCTGCGAAGGAACTGCAAGAGCCGTTTGCTGGCACTCGCGGGCAAATTGGATCTCGGGCGCGTCGGTGAGTCATCTGCAACCGACCTGCCTATGCTCTCGTTTACCGGGGTTGCCAGAAAGGCGTGGACGTCGCCCTTATCCCGCCCGCTGCGCACGATTGCCATGCCTCCGATTTGTCCGCGGTCGTTGATCTTGGCAGCGAACGTCGCGAACAGATTGG
>DATNKA010001072.1:0-2182 GCA_035603655.1 Candidatus Acidiferrales bacterium
CACCCTGGAGCCCGGTGATGGATGCATGGAGCGGCCAGCCGATTCCTCCACAGTACCTGCAAGGCCGGACGGCCTTGCAGCGGCGAGGAGCGGTCGTCTTCCAGGCAAAGCAGTGTCACAACTGCCATTCGCTGGGTGACAAAGGAGGTCAGCGCGGGCCGGCGCTCGACAGCGTTTCTCTGCGTCTTACAGAAGACCAGCTAATTCGCCAAGTGATCCAGGGCGGAGGAAATATGCCAGCCTATGGAAAAAATCTCAGTCCCGCGGAGACGACTGCGCTGGTGGCATTCCTGAAAACGTTGCATCCGGCCAGTCAAGCTCCAGCACGTGACGCTTCTCGGGACGTGGCGCTTGGCGCAAGCGAGGTCTCTCCACGCCCGCAGCCCTAGCCATGTCTGAAGCACATCTACACCTGCAGTCGTGGTCTCTCCCGCTCGCCGCGCTGGCGCTGGTCGTAGAGTCGATCTACTTTCGCGGTTGGCTTTCTCTTCGAAGCGCCCTCCCGCACCTCGTCGGCGGCTGGCGGCTCGCCGCTTTTACAACGGGAGTGGTCTCAGTATGGATAGGAGTCGGCTCTCCACTCGCAACACTCGATCACCGGTCCCTCACGATTCACATGATGAAGCACCTGGTGTTGATGACGGTTGGTGCTCCGCTACTTCTAGCGGGGGCGCCGGTGTTTCCGCTGGTGTGCGGGTTACCGAAGCTCTTCATTAAGAGCTATCCTCCTCTTGCCAGCGTACCGACGCGGTGGCTCGAACGTTGTCGTCGGCATCCCATGGTGTGTTGGCTCGCGGGCACGGTCGCGGTAATCGGGTGGCATATCCCGGTTGCGTTTCAGTCGGGCATGCAGTCCCAGGGGTTGCACGATTTGGAAGATATGTCTTTCCTGGTGGCTGGCATTTTGTTCTGGTCGCCCATCGTAAACTTTTCGCCGAGTGCGGCGAGGTCACCTCGATGGTCTATGGCTTTGTACCTTTTCGTGGCCACACTGCCTTGTGACATTCTTTCTGCCTTCCTGGCGTTTTGTAATCGACAGGTCTATCCCGGCTATTTCTCCACAACTGAGATCTTCAAACTCTCTGCTCTTCAGGATCAGCAGTGCGCGGGAGCCCTAATGTGGGTCTGGGTAACGTTTGCGTATCTAATTCCAGCCGTTGTCATCACAATGCAGATACTATCGCCCGGAAATTTGCAGTCGAACAAGGCAGAGCGATGTGGTTGGCGGCCGAACCGGTCGAGCTTGCCGAATGGGACCGAAGCGGAGGTGCTCTAGACGTGGCCACCGAGTCCATCCTTATTGTGAGCGCTCCTCCAGCCAGCGCGGCGAACCATCAGGAAGTTCCCGCCGTTGCGGAACATGGCACAGTGGCCGATTATTGGACCCTCACCAAGCCTGAGGTCAACTTCCTGATCGCAGTCGCGACCCTCGCCGGATTTTATTTGGGCCGTCCGGCACAGCTAGATCATTTTCCATGGCTGCGGCTCGTTCACACTCTTCTGGGTACGTTGCTGGTCGCCAGCGGCACCGGTACGCTGAACCAATACATCGAGCGCCACTTCGATGCCCAGATGCGCCGGACTGCTCATCGGCCGCTCGCTGCAGGCAGGTTAACACCCTCTGCGGTCTTATGGTTTGGGATTACGCTTTCTTCGCTGGGCAGCATTTATCTTGCGATTGCTGTCAACGCGCTCGCCAGTGTGCTCGCGATTGCGACGCTGGTGTCTTACTTGTTTTTCTACACTCCACTCAAACGAAAAACACCGCTATGTACTCTAGTCGGGGCCCTTCCCGGCGCGATGCCGCCGCTGATCGGCTGGGCAGCAGCATCGGGCAGGCTGAGCGTCGCGGCATGGACACTCTGCGCGGTTCTTTTCCTATGGCAGTTCCCACACTTCATGGCGATCGCATGGATGTATCGTGAAGACTATGCCCGAGCTGGCTACCTCGTTCTTCCGAGAGGGGAATCGCGAGGTAGTTTCGTCATCTGTCTGACCCTACTGCCGCTCGTTGTCTTAATTCCTGTGCTTTTGACACCAGTACTACTAGGCCACGCCGGTCGAGCCTACGAAGCTGGCGCCTTCCTGCTCGGTTCAGGTTTTCTCTACTTCGGCACACAATTGGCTCTTCGAAAATCGAATTCAGACGCCCGCCGCCTGCTCCTAGCGTCGATTGTCTACC
>DATNKA010001073.1:0-10839 GCA_035603655.1 Candidatus Acidiferrales bacterium
TTTCGTATCGTTCGCCAGGGCGACGGCTTCTTGTTCTGAGTCAAAGGGTGTGACGTGGCACACCGGCCCGAAGATTTCCTCCTTCACGCACCGCGCCGTCTCAGGCAATCCAGTATAGATGGTCGGTTGCACGTAGAAGCCATGGTCGCGATCGTCGTCAAATATCGGAACGCCTCCGCCAGTCACGACTGTCGCTCCTTCTTCGCGGGCCAAGCGATAGTATGAGAGTACCTTCTCGCGATGTTGCGCCGAAATCAGCGGACCCAACCTGGTCTCGGCATCGTTAGGCCATCCCGCATGTAATCCCTCCGCCTTTTGTTTCAGCGCTCCCACGAATTCATCGAAGATCTGGCGCTCCACATAAACCCGCTCCGCGCACAAACAGACTTGCCCGGTATTAAGAAATACGGCGTCAGACAATCCGTTGACCGCCTCTTCAAAATTGCAATCCGCAAATACAATAGCCGCATTCTTGCCGCCCAGCTCAAAAGAAACCGGCTTCACGGTGGGCGCCACCGCTTTCATGATGGCCGCTCCGGTCTTGGATTCACCGGTAAATGTGACTGCGTCCACGTCCGGATGTTGTGCCAGAAATTCTCCCGCGGAGCGGGGCCCGAAACCGTGCACTACGTTATAAACGCCGTTCGGAATTCCCGCGTCCCGCATCGCCTCGGCGAGAAGCGTCGCGGTGGCGGGAGTTTCTTCCGAAGGCTTGACCACCACCGCATTGCCGCAGGCCAGCGCAGGTGCAACTTTCCATGTAAGCAGAAGAAGAGGCAGATTCCAGGGAGTGATCACGCCCACGACGCCCAATGGTTTGCGCACGGCATAATTCAGGGCACTCGCGCCATCCGAAGTCTGTGTCTGAAACGCTTCCAGCCCAGACATTTTCACCAGGTCGGCAAAGATACGGAAATTTGCCGCAGCGCGAGGTACATCGAGCTTGCTAGCCAACGATACCGGCTTGCCCGTATCTGCCACTTCGGCCTGAACGAAGCAGTCGAAGCGCTTCTCAATTACATCGGCGACTTTATGCAATCGCGCCGCCCGTTCGAGGATTCCTATACTTTCCCATTCTCCTCGCAGCGCACGCCGCGCGGCATTTACTGCCTCGTCAACCTGCGCTTGGGACGCTTCCATGACCTGCGCGATCACCGTCCCGTCCGCCGGATTCACATCGTCGAACCCGTGCTCTCCGGGCACGAAGCGGCCATCGATGTAGTTCTGGATTAATTTCACGAGATCCTCAGGCGGGACTTCGCAATCGTAGCAGGCCGGGCGGAAACGAGGCAATCTCCGCGGGTTTTCAACTCGGTCGCTGTTCGAGGTAGCGCCTCAGCGCATCTCGCCAGGAAGGCGTAGAAATTCCCAGAGCGTTCAATGCAGAAGGCGACAAGACAGAGTACGCAGGTCGGGGAGCGGGACGTGCCATCCGTTCACTGCTGGTTGGCCGCACACTCGTGGTGAGGCCCGCAGTTTGCACGATCTCCTGCGCGAACTCAAACCAGGTGCAATCACCGGCGTTGGTGGCGTGCACAATTCCCTGCGCATTTTTTCGGCACAGTGAAGCGATCGCACGCGCCAGATCGATTACATAGGTGGGAGAGCCACGCTGATCGTTGACCACGTCAAGTGCCGGGCGGCTGGCCGCGAGTTTCAGTATGGTATCGGGAAAACACTTCCCGCCGGCTCCGAACAGCCACGACGTTCTGACGATGCAGCAATCCGGCAGCAGTGCCAGGAGTTGAGTCTCCGCCTCCGCCTTGGTTCGTCCGTACACACTCTGCGGATTCCGCGGATCGTTCGTCTCGTAGGGGGTGGTTTTTTTTCCATCGAAAACATAGTCGGAGCTGAGAAACAGGAGCCGCGATCCAACCTCCTTGGCGGCCGCAGCGACATTCACGGCCCCGTCGCGATTCACGGCAAAAGCCAGTTCCGTATTGCTTTCGCATCCGTCCACATCGGTATAAGCTGCGGACAGTACGATCCACTCGGGGCGGGCCTCGTGCGTAACCTTGCGAACGCGCTCCGCGTCCCGAATGTCTGCGTCGCGTGAACCCAGTCCAGTAACAGCATCCTCGTCCCACTCCCGCATTAGCGCCTTCCCGAGAAGGCCGGACGATCCAAAGAGTAAGACTCGCATTGGTTTTATCCGCCTAGCGGCGTAAAACTCCGCCCCTTCAGAGCGGAGACATAAGCCGTATATAGTTATTCTCCTGATACGCTACCGGCGAGACAACTTCCCGGCAGATTTGCCATTCGTAATTTAACTGGACCTGAAGCCTAAGCACATAAAGGGCTGCTGTGATGGGGTTAGCCCCCGTCTAAAAACCAGACGCGTGGGGCCGATGCGACCCTTCAGGCGCCCGCGTAAGGGTTGTAATCCTAAGCGTAGCCTGAGAATCTTCGCCCTTTAGGGCGAAGAGGTTCAATCGAAGATCTCGGCGTCGCGCAATGCCACGCCCCGCTGATCTTTTGCCGATACGATCGGTTGGCCCTCTCTCTGCCATTCGATCTGGAGTTGGGGATCGTTCCAGGCTAGCGTGCGTTCGAATTCAGGCGCGTAAAAATCTGTCGCCTTGTAGAGTACCTGGGCTTTTCCTGAAAGCACCTGGAATCCGTGTGCGAAACCTGTGGGGATCCACAACATGCGTTTGTTCTCGCCGGACAGACGTATGGCTGCACAACGTCCAAAGGTGGGAGATTGTCGTCGCAGGTCTACGGCGACATCCAAGATCTCACCCTCGACGACCCGTACCAGCTTTCCCTGCGGATGCTTCACCTGATAGTGGAGACCCCGGAGAACATTGCGGGAAGAGGAGGAATGATTATCCTGTACGAAAGTCTCGGTAATTCCCGCTTCCGCCATGATTCGCTGGTTGTAGCTCTCAAAGAAAAAACCTCGCTCGTCTTTAAAGACGCGAGGCTCGAGAACGAATACATCGGGAAGCGAAGTCTGAATTTTCGTGATTGCATCCATCATGCGGTGAACCGCCGAAGCGCGTTCATCAGAATACCTTCTCCCGCAAAAGTTGCAGCAGGTAGGCGCCGTAACTGTTATTTTTCATCGACTTGCCGCTTTTTTCCACCTGTTCCGCGCTAATATAACCGGAGCGAAGTGCTATCTCTTCGGGGCAAGCCACCATCAATCCCTGCCTCTTTTCGATGGCCTGTATGTACAGGGCTGCCTCCATCAACGATTCATGAGTGCCGGTATCGAGCCATGCCATACCTCGCCCCATGACCACAACTTCCAATTGTCCGCTTTCGAGATATGCCTTATTTACGTCGGTGATCTCCAATTCACCTCGCGCACTCGGCTTCAAGGACTTGGCGATCTGGATAACCTGATTGTCGTAAAAATAAAGTCCGGTCACGGCATAACGTGATTTCGGATGCTGAGGCTTCTCTTCAATGCTGAGCGCGCGCCCGGAGCCATCGAACTCCACAACTCCGTACCTTTCGGGATCGTGCACGGGATAGGCAAATACCCTCGCGCCTTGAGTCTTGCTGGCAGCTTCGCGCAAGTCCTTAGCCAGGTCGTGCCCGTAAAAAATATTGTCGCCCAACACAAGGGCACAAGCGGCGTCGCCTACAAAACTCTCGCCGACCAGAAAAGCCTGCGCGATGCCTTCCGGCTTGGGTTGCACCTTGTACTGCAACTGGATTCCGAACTGACTACCGTCCCCCAGCAGGGCCTGGAACTTGAGAATATCGTCCGGTGTAGTAATAAGAAGGATTTCGCGTATGCCTGCCAGCATAAGAGTGCAGAGCGGGTAATAAATCATGGGCTTGTTGTAGACCGGCAGCAAGCTCTTCCCCATGGCATGAGTTACGGGATACAAGCGCGTTCCCGATCCACCGGCCAGAATAATTCCTCTGTACATCGCGCTGTTCGCGGAGGGCATCATGAATTTATCAATGTATGTTCGAATTAACCTTACGACGAGTAATGGGTTTCAATCCACTGCCGGTAGCTTCCACTGGTAACATCCCGAACCCACTCTTCATTGTCCAAATACCATTTCACGGTCTTGCGGATGCCGGTCTCGAATGTTTCGCCCGGGCGCCAGCCAAGTTCGCGCTCAATCTTGCCTGCATCCATGGCGTAACGCCGGTCGTGTCCTGGACGGTCTTTCACGAATGTAATCAGGCCGCGGCGAGAAGGTTTGCGGCTCCCGGTCATCTCATCGACGATGTCACAGATTGTTTCCACGATATCGATATTTCGCTTTTCATTCCAGCCTCCGATGTTATAGGTCTGGCCCACTCGACCCCGGTGCAAAACCGTTCGAATAGCCTCGCAGTGATCTTCCACATAAAGCCAGTCTCGAACATTCTGACCATCGCCGTACACGGGTAGCGGTTTGCCGCTGAGCGCGTTCAGAACGATCAGCGGTATCAATTTTTCTGGAAATTGAAATCGCCCATAATTGTTCGAACAGTTAGTGGTGAGCGTGGGTATCCCGTATGTGTGGTGATATGCCCGCACCAGATGATCCGAAGCCGCTTTCGATGCCGCGTACGGGCTGTTAGGCGCGTACGGAGTGTTCTCAGAAAAAGGCGGATCCTCCGATCCCAGCGACCCGTAAACTTCATCGGTAGAAACGTGCAGCAATCGGAAGTCAGTTTTTTCGGATTCGCTCAGGCTTCCGTAATAAGTTCGCACTTCTTCCAACAGCGCGAAGGTTCCGTCAACATTGGTGCGGATAAAATCGCCGGGGCCTCTTATCGATCGATCGACGTGGCTCTCGGCGGCGAAATGCACGATAGCACGCGGCTTAAGGCGACCGAGAAGGCCACTCAGGAGGGGCCGGTCCGCGATATCGCCATGCACAAACTCGTATCGCTTATCGTTCGCAACGGTCGCCAGGTTGTGAAGATTTCCGGCATACGTGAGCTTGTCGAGATTTATGACGGAAGCCGGATCGCTCTCCATCCACCGCAGAATGAAATTGGATCCGATGAATCCTGCTCCGCCAGTGACGAGGATCGTGTTTTCCATGAGGAGAAATATTGCCAGACTGCTCTGCGCGCTGCCACCGGGTGCAGACCGAGAAAGCTCATTGTAAAGAAAAAAGAAAAAGGACGGGAATCGTCCCGTCGTCATGAAATGCAGTGAAATGCGGTAGAGGCTCAATTTGAATTTCTTAGCTTCTCAAGTTGTGCTTCCGCGATGGCCGCGCTTCTGACCAATCGGTCGAGCGGGCCGGAAGACTGCTCCTCCATCGGCGACCTACAAAAATAGACTTGCATGTTCTCTAAATCACACCATGCACCCTCGATTCGAGATCGAAGTAGATCGAACAAGCAAGTTCGTTTGCTATTCCGCACCATCGCCCAGAACAGCCTGGGCCGATTTGGAAACGCCCAGACTGGTCTCCGACATTTTCCACAGCGCAGCTGCAGGTGTCTCGAATTGAGAGTGTGTCCTGAATTTGGTTCGCCTAAGCTAGGCGAACCCTCCGTACTTTGAGCATCAGAAGTTTGAAAACCTTTGCCAGCGCCTGTATAAATCTGAGAACGGAATTTCGTGCCCGATGTGTTGCCCAATCCCGGTTCTGGTCCCCGCCTTCGCCCGCCAACGGTCGTGGCCGCCGGCTTGCTGCTCGTCGCCCTCGCGCTGGTTGTGATCTACACCGGCCGCGGAGCGTTCCTGAGTCCGCTCGCCTTGGTGGTGGTCGCAGCCATCGGCTTAGCGGCGTTGCTTTTGCAACTGCGCTTGAGGCCCGATCTCGCTCCTAGCACTCGAGGACCGGTTTGGCTAAATGCGCTGGGTGTGGCTTTCGCGTTGGGCGCGGTCATTGCCGACTTTCTTCATCTCAATCCGGCACTGATGCCGATTGCAGCTCTGGCTGCCGTCATCTCTTTTGGAGCAAGCGGCCTCATCCTCCTCAGCGCTCTGCGGAAACGTAGAATCTGAACCACGTTCGAATGTGCGCGGGAAGCAAATGCCCTCGGGTGACGGACGTTAATTTAGCTCGAAGAGCGTGGCGTAGGAATACTGCTTAGAGTGGAAAGGCCTTACTGGTCGAGTCCAACACGCCGCAGAAGATCCTGGAAGCGGGGGTCGCCACGCAGAGGGTCATAAGCAGGGTCTACTTTAAGAGCGGTGAGGCCATTGGAATGCTGTGCACGGGCCGTTTCCAGCCAGGCGACAGCGGCATCGTTGTGCCCCATGCCGATGTGGGCCGCAGCAATAGCCATCGGATCTATGGGTTGCCGCCGATTCAAATCCAGCAGTTTTCGTAGCGCGCCCGCTGCTTCACGTTTTTGTCCTGCCCGACCTTGGATATAGGCGAGTACCGACCACTGCCAAGGATTGGCGCCGTGGGAGTGCTTTTGAGTATCAGACAGCGCCTCCGCGAACATTCCTTTTTGCACATAGACATATGAGATCAGTTTGGCGCGCGAGAACTCGGGATCCATCTGGCGCACGGCCATGAACTGAGCAATGGCCCGATCGTATTGCCGGGCGTAGTAGAGGATTGCTCCGTTGTCGGCTGCGATAATCAGGGAAAGTGGATCCAACTGGCGCGCGCGCGCGCTTTCGCGGAGAGCCTCATCGAAACGGCCTCGCCATGTCAGGTGCTCCGCATACCACTGATGGGCGGTCGCGTAGTTAGGGTTGAGTTCAATGGCCCTTTTGAACTCCTTCTCCGCCCCTTGCCAGTCGTAATCATGATTTTGGATAATCAAACCCAACGCTGCGTGAGCCTCCGGCAGACCGTCGTCAAGCTGCACAGCTCGCATGGCGGCGGCACGTGCTTGCGAGGCGAATTCGATCGCCGGAGCCCCGCTGTACCCGGCAATCAGCGCGTATGCATCAGCCAGACCGGCGTAGGCGCGCGCATCGGTCGGATCCTTGGCGGTGGCCTGCTGAAAATCGCTGATGGCTTCTCGGAATCCCTCCACCGTCCTCTTGTTTAAGAAGTACTCGCCTTTCAGATAAAGGTTGTAAGCCTCATAGGCTTCGGGAGAGAGAGTCGGCTGAACGATGGGAGCGAGGGGCTTGCGGTCGCCGAGAGCGGTTTGGATCTCCCCCGAGATTTCCCGCGCGATCTCACTCTGTATCACCAGCAGGTCCTTAACTTCGCGGTCATATTGGCGGGCCCAGAGGTGGGTCTGGTCTCTCATCAGAATGAGCTGGGCGGTGACTCGTACCTTATCGGCATCACGCCGCACGCTACCTTCCAGCACGTACTGCACACCGAGCTCACGGGCGATCTGAAGCAGCGGTTCCTGGCTATGTTTGTAATGCATGACTGAAGTCCGGGCGATGACCCCCATGTGATCGGGGTCACGGCTGCCCAGCTGCGTGATCATTTCCTCGGTCATGCCATCGCTGAAATATTCCTGACTTGCATCTCCCGTAAGGTTTTCGAAGGGCAGAACCGCCAGCATCGCTCGTTCAGAACGCAAGGCCTCAGCCGGGGAGCCGGACCGGCGGTAAGCCAGAATGGCGATGAGAACAATCACTGCCACTAGAATCATCGTCCCTACCAGCGCTGGCCACCGCCATCCTCCGAACCCGACGGGAGAATCCTCGTGGACTGAAAGTTGGGGCGCCGCAAGCAGCACCAACTCCGGTTCGGGGTCAGGCTCAGGGTCAGGGTTAGGGTTGGGGTCGGGGTCGATGACCGGTGCGATGAAACGGTATCCCTTTCGGGTAATGGTTTGTATAAAACGGGGTTGCTCGGGGTCGTCTCTCAGAGCCTGCCGGATCTTGCGGATCGCGCCATTGATGCCGTTGTCGGTGTCGAGGTAGACATCCTTGCCCCAGATCTTCTCCACAATCTGTTCGCGGGTCACCAGCTCTCCCCGCTGCTGCACGAGCAGGAGAAGAACTTCCATCGGGATACGTTCCAGCTTGAGCACACGACCGGAACGGCGCAGTTGGGACATCCCCCCATCGAGCTCGAAATCGTCCCCGAATCTGACGGGATCCTGGACTTTAGTGGCTGGTTCCTGCAACACAGCTGCTCCTGCGTGGCGGGTATTCTAACGCATTTTTTCGGTTTCGCGACATCTCCATTATTTTCCATCTGTTGCAGGGACATGAAAATTAATATCGTCCGACAGATCCCGCTATTGAGGTTGGAAGCCAGCCAAGGCAATATGTGCGGCGTTCGAACGGTTCGCCGGAAAAGCGACCGGAGATCAAAAGGGCAGCCATATCTTTCACTCGATGTGAGGCCCGCTGGCTCGGGTGCGGGTGAACTGAGGGGGAGCAGCCGCGCGTGCTGCTGCTACGGGTGCCCTACGCGCTGAAGCTGCGGATGCCGAACAGTCGGGGGGCTGCCGGCATCCGCCTTTTATGCTGGCTGGATGGCCGTCATTGCGATCAGTCCCGTGACTCGGAACACGATTGCAATCGCAGCATGGCCCCAGCCGGAATCCACCGCATCAGTGACCACCGCTGGCAGCACCCGCGACTCAGCTTTCCAAGTTCGACGCCAACGCGACGATCAGCCAGCCGACGCCAAGCCTCTGTTCGCTCCGCCGCTCACCGCGTCTTTCAGTTACTTTCAATCCTTGAATAGGCTAGGCACATAAAGGGCTGCTGTGATGGGGCTAGTCCCCGTCTAAAAACCAGACGCGTGGGGTCGGTGCGACCCTTCGGGCGCTAACGTAAGGGCTGTAACCCTGAGCGTAGCCTGAGAATCTTCGTCCTTTAGGGCGGGAGGGGTTCAAAAATGATCTTTCCTCGAGTAACTGGCACTGGAATGGAAGTTGGCGGCGGGCAAACGGCAACAAGGAAACGGCCTCCCTTGGTGTTCGGCTGGTACTCCTAGCCTCGTCAGTTTCTCCCAAGCTCTTCGAGACTGCTACGGTCTAAACTCCACCGCCACCGTGGTCTCAACAATCACCGGTTTCCCATCAACCCGGTACGGCTCAAATCGCCACCAGCGCAGCGCGTCTACCGCGGCTTGCCCCAGGATCTCGGGGCCGTTGAGGGCTTTAACGTTTACGACTGAGCCGTCGCGTCCCACCACGACGTCCAGCACGATCACTCCTCGAAGGTTTGCCGGGCGCGCGGCTGCGGGATAGTCGGGGTCGACGCGGTGCGTGACCAGCTTCTCCATGACGTCAGCAGAAACGTTGGCTTGAGGCTGCTCATTCGTTTGGTTTTTTTGCAATCCGGATTCCAGTTCTTCCCATCCGCGATTCCAGCGCCAAAACACAACGGCCGATAAAATCGCGGCCAATACCAGGAAGAAGACCCAGCGGCTGCGCCGCATGCGTGCAGCAGGCAGCGAACCACCCCACCTTCCGCCCGTCGAACTCTTCTCTGCTTCTGCCGCAAGCTGCTCACGAGCCTCGATGTCCCGCTCGGCTTTCGTTTGTTCCGTCCAACGGCGGATTGCCGCCTTCTGCTCCGCGGAAAGCCCCACAAACTCCATCCCGCAATGCAGCTTATCGTGATGCCGAACTCGCGCCCGCGCCCGCAGTGGAACCAGTACCTTGGGCAGAAGAATTTCTACTCCCACTACTTCGCCGGGCAGCACCTCCGCCGCCAGCACCGCAGCCACTCCGCCAGACCCTAGGTTCAACAATCGTCCGGGCACAGAGTCTGGAACTCCTGAACGAAGCACAGTTACGTCCAGCGGCGCCTGCACGCCGTATCGCAACCCGCGTCGCCGCGAAGGTTGCCCCGCCCCTTGTGCTTGTGCCCCTGCTGCCGTTTAAACGCCTCCGGGGTCAAAACATCCCGCGAATGTGCTCCACCGCCGAAGCAAACTTTCGCCCGTGAATATAACTTACGAGTCAGGAGCTTGCAGCTCGATGACGTTGCTGCCATCAGCCACAAGAACCACGCTTGCCATGCCAATGAAAAGGCCATGTTCCACCACTCCCGGCATGTCACTAAGCTGCCGCGCCAGAGCATTGGCGTCCGGAATCTGTCCGAAGCGGCAATCCAGTATGTAGTTGTTCTCGTCGGTCAAATAGGCCTTCCCGTCGGCATTCCGCCGCAGTCCAACCTGCGCGCCCAGCGCCTCAATCTTTTTTTTCACCAGCGCCTGTGCGAACTTGATCACTTCCACGGGCAGCGGAAACTTTCCCAGCACCGGAACCTGCTTGGTTCGGTCGGCAACGATCACAAGCTGCCGGGTCGCTGAGGCCACAATTTTCTCCCGCAAGAGCGCACCCCCGCCACCTTTAATTAAACGTAATTGCGGATCGAACTCGTCCGCGCCGTCGACGGTTACATCGATCTGCTGATATTCATCCAGCGTAGTGAGCGGAATCCCCAGGCTGGCCGCCTGCCCCCGCGAGCGCTCCGAACTGGGAATACCGCGAATCCGCAGCCCATTCTTCACCTGCTCGCCCAGCAATTGAATGAAATACGCCGCCGTCGAACCCGTGCCCAGGCCAACTACCTGACCATCTTTGACGAACCGCAGGCTCGCCCGCGCCGCCGCTTCTTTCTCCTGATCGTTCTTGTGTGGGTCGTTCGCCATAATGTTTCGCTGCCGCGCCGCCCGATCTCACCCCATACTCTTCTGCACGTAAATCAGATACCCTGCCAGCGCGAGCCCGAACAGTACTGTAAGAATGGTTACCAGATCCAGGATAAATCCGGCCGGCTCAAATTTTCCTTCATCCAGTTGTGACCGCGTTTTTCGGTAGCGCACCAGCCCCGCCATCACCATTGCGACTCCTGCCAGAATCGCGATCATTCCCATCCAAACCGAAAGTCCGGTGGTCCGCGAAACTTGCCCCTGAAATTTCGCCAACTGCCTGAGGGCGATCGCAAAACGCCCAATCGCGAATCCGAATACTACGATCGCTACACTGGTCCGCACCCACGCCAGAAACGTCCGCTCGTTAGCGAGA
>DATNKA010001074.1:0-4365 GCA_035603655.1 Candidatus Acidiferrales bacterium
CGCAATGGAGGTACGCGAATGGGAAATACGTTTAGGCGGTAGTAAAGATCACTCCGAAATTCGCGTGCCGCGATCATCTTTTCCAAGTCGCGATTGGTTGCGGCCACCAGCCGCACGCTCACTTTTCTCGTTTGGGTGCTGCCCAGACGCTCGAATTCTCGCTCCTGCAGAGCACGCAACAGCTTCGGCTGCATTTCAATCGGAATGTCGCCCACTTCATCCAGAAACAGTGTGCCCTGATGGGCGAGTTCCAGTCGACCGATCTTCTGGCTGATGGCGCCCGTGAACGCCCCTTTTTCATGCCCAAATAATTCGCTCTCGAGCAGTCCCGTTGGAATGGCAGCGCAATTGAGTTTGACAAAGGTGCGATCCTTACGCTGGCTGTGGTCGTGAACGGCACGGGCGATCAACTCCTTTCCCGTACCCGTATCGCCCAGCAGCAGCACGGTAGAATCGCTGGATGCGACCGTTTCCACCAAATCCAAAACCCGCTTTAGGGCCGGACTGCTTCCAATAATGTGCTCAAAATTGAGCTCGCTGCGAATCTCTTCTTCGAGATACAACTTTTCCTGGGCTAGTTTGTCTTTGAGTTCAGAGATCTCGCGGTAGGCAAGCGCATTTTCAATGGCGATTGTGACTTGTCCCGCTACCTCGGTAAGAAAATCCGCATCGTGCTCACTGAAAGAGTTTTCTTTCTTCCGTGCGAGACACAGTACACCAAGGGCCCGTCCGTGATTGACCAGCGGAACAATAC
The DNA here is from genome assembly GCA_035603655.1 of Candidatus Acidiferrales bacterium. Lineage (GTDB taxonomy): Bacteria > Acidobacteriota > Terriglobia > Terriglobales > Acidobacteriaceae > Sulfotelmatobacter. Next base: position 755 of record DATNKA010001074.1, read on the forward strand.
AGAGGGTCTTGAGTCCTTCACCGATAATAATCTGAGACCTTTTGGGACCAAACTCGGCGGGGTCGAATTGGTTTATAATCACCGGCTTGAGCGTCTCAAGAGCTCTCCCGCTAACTCCTTCGGGAGAAGTGACCAAGTCTTCACGCACGAACCCGTTACTGTTCGGGAAATCAAGCGCGCAAACCCGAAATTGTCCGCTCTCGGAATCTAGCAAGCTAATGGCAACGAGATCGCATTCCATGACTTGGCGAACGCTCCCTGAGATTGCGCGGAGTAGGTCCGTTAGATCCAGGTTCGAGGTAATCCGGTTCGTCATATCAAGGAGTAGTTTGAGCCGAGTATTTTGGCGTTCCAGTTTCAATCGCGCAACTTGAGATTTCCGCAGATTAAGTGCGTCATCAATGGCCAGGGCGACACCACGCGAAAGCAACTGCAAGAAGCAGACGTCCCCCGAACCGTAGGCATTGCGATCCCGGCTGGCGATACCCAGCGTTCCTAAGCGCCGGTGCGGAGTGGTCAATGGCACGCGAATGACAGAACCGAGCCTGACCCCGGAATTCTCCAAAAACCGTTTCACGCGCGGGAAGGGGTTGTCCGTCTGCCAGTCGGCGACATGCAGCGGTTCCTGGGTACGGAAAACATGCCAAGTCGATGTCTCCTCAACCGGGAGATCGGGGAAAGCAATCGGCTCTGTTCCCCACCCTTGCCATTCTATTTCGTTGGAATCTTCCTTAAAGATGAGCGCGTCGAGATGGTCGAAACTGATCAGATCGCGCAACTGGTCAGCCAGAACTCGTGCCAACTCTTCCGGCTCTCCACAAGCGGAGAGTGCCTCGAAGAGGCGAAATACCGCTACATATCGCTCAGCATCCGTTGCCATCGCGAGCGGCGGTGCTGAGTTCATAAACTTACCATTCGGTGGGATTCCCGGACTCTGTCACGAGCTTTCTGCAATAAGGAAGATGCCAAATGTCGCTACCCGGTCGCACTTTTTCACCAAATGCCATGGGTTGATTCAAAGTCTAAGCTGCGCATTTCCGTGCAGGCTTTAGTGAACCGAGACCTTCGCACCTTTGCCTGGTTCATTTCTTTTCAGCAGAAATGAGGCGATAAACATAATCACCGAGCCCATTGCCAGCAGCCAGTAAATATCGACGTACGAGAGAACAGCAGCTTGGGACTGCACCAAAGCGTACAGCCGCCCTAGTGCCTGTTGTCGAGCGGAATGCGCGCTTACACCGGCGCGTGTCAGACGCAGGGCAAGAGCCGTGATAGAGCTGTGAAACCGGCCGGACGCTGTGTATTCCGCCAAGACGGATTGATGATACTGACTGCGTCGAGCAATTAGGGTCGTGACCGCGGACGTTCCAACACTCTGTCCCATGTTGCGAAAAAAATTCATAAGCCCGGCGGCAGCGTTGGTTTTTTCCGGCGCCAAGCCGACGTATCCGGCAAGCGTGAGGGGAACGAATAGAAAGGCCACGGGGATGTACTGCCATACACGTAATAAGGTGGCTGAGCGGAAACTCATCAGCAGATCAACCTGCTTGCTCGATATGTACATGGCGACCGCCAGACCTATCCAACCGAAGGCTATGATGTGACGCGCTTGAAACCGGGTGGTCAGTCTGCCCACCATGGGGAGCACAACCAGCACGACGAGGGCGCCGGCGGAAAGCACCATCCCGGCCTTTTGCGCCGTGTAGCCCATAAGCGTCTGGAGAAGTTGCGGCATCAGTACTGTGGAACTGAATAAGGCCGCTCCCAGCATTAGGAACATTAGATTGGTCGTCGCGACGTTGAAGTTTTTGAACAAACGCACATCCACGATGGGCTGTTTCTGAAACCATTCCCAAACGACCAAGGAAACGAGACCCACGGCGGCGACCACAACCAAGGTCGTAATGAAACGAGACCCAAACCAGTCGTCTTCTTGCCCCTTGTCGAGGACGATCTGCAAGGCGCCCACGCCCAGGGTAAGCAGAGAAAATCCGATGAAGTCGAAGCCCGAGAGCCGGGCCTTCAGGCGGGATATGTACGGTGGATCTTCGACCAGCTGATAGACCAGGAGGAGGGCCACAATTCCCACCGGAACGTTGATGTAGAAAATCCAGCGCCAAGAGTAGTTGTCTGTAATCCAGCCTCCCAGCGTGGGACCGATGGCAGGAGCGCAGATGGTCGTAATGCCATACAGCGAAAAGGCCAGTCCGCGTTTCTCGGGAGCAAAGCTATCGCCCAGGATGGACTGCGCCATCGGCTGAAGGCCTCCCCCAAACGCGCCCTGCATGACTCGAAACAGGAGCAGAAACCCAAGGCTCGGTGCGATCCCACAGAGAAAGGAACTCACTGTAAAAAACGTAATGCAGATCAAAAAGAACCGCTTGCGCCCAAGCGATGCAACCAGCCATCCGCTTAGCGGCAGTACGATTGCATTGGAGACCAGATAACTGGTCAGCACCCACGTGCTCTCATCATTGCTAGCCGCGAGACCGCCAGCGATGTGTGGCAGGGCCACATTGGCGATGCTGGTATCGAGAACCTCCATGAATGCCGCCAGTGAAACCGCACCCGCGATGATCCATGGGTTCACTTTCGGCTGCCACAGTTCTTCTACAGCAGCACCAGACCCGGCAGTGCTCATCGCACCTTCACCTCGGGCTCAACCGACAAGCCGGGCTTCAGCAGTCCTTCAGCATTGAACTCTGAACCCGGATTGCGATCGAAGGTCCGATCAGAAGTACCATCAAAATCAATGCGTACCGGCACCCTCTGCACAACTTTCACATAGTTCCCCGTGGCGTTTTCGGGGGGCAACAGGCTGAACACCGAGCCTGCGCCGGCTCCCATGTTAGTTACATGCGCTTTCCAAGTGCGGCCGTAGGCGTCCACCTTGATTTCGACCGGTTGTCCCGGCCGCATGTGGGCAAGTTGCGTTTCCTTAAAGTTTGCCGTTACCCAGACATCGTCGAGCGGCACTACTTCTACAAGTTCCTGCCCGATGCCGACGTTCTGGCCGACCTCAACTGTCTTCTTGCCAATAATTCCTGTGACCGGAGAACGAACAACTGTGTAGCTAAGGTTGAGTTCTGCTTGATGAAGCTGTGCCTTGCGTTCTCGCGCCTGGGCGTCGGCTGCCTCCGCCTTGGAGCGGGTCATTGAAACCTGCTGCGGCGCGGTCTCGGCGCTGCGTAAATCGGCCCTCGTCTGCGAGAGCTTGCCTTTCGCCTGCTGGACTGCTTGCTCAGCCGCTTGTACGCTCGCGCGGGTAGAGGCCACGCCGGATCGATTTGCTTTGGCAGCGGCGACTGCCTGATCGAACTGCTGATGGGAAATGTCTTCTTTGGCAACGAGCTGTTCATAGCGCCCCAGGTCGGCGTCGCTCCTGGTCGCGTTGGCCTCCGCCTGCTCCAAAAGCGCTTGCGCAGACTCGAAATTCTGCCTGGCAGCATTGAGTCCCGCCTCTGCATTTAACACCGCAGTGTCGGCTGAATCGAGGTTGCTCTGCGTCGTAATCGAGGTGATCGGCACGTTGAAGCGAGAACTTACAGCGCTAGCCTGCGCATCCGCGAACATGGCTTGGGCCTGTTCCACCGTGATCTTGTAATCCTTAG
>DATNKA010001075.1:0-6055 GCA_035603655.1 Candidatus Acidiferrales bacterium
GCTGCCTACAGTTACACCACCATGGTCATCTTTCATCCTGCAATCGCGGATGATGATATTTTGCGAGGGCATGTCCAGTATACGGCCATCGGTGTTTCTGACTGATTTTATGGCAATGCAATCGTCTCCCGTATTGAAAAACAATTCTCCACGAGTACATCGGTGCAGGATTCCGGATCGCACCCATCCGTGTTCGGGTCGAAACTGCTGATGCTGAGTCCGCGGACGGTGACATTGTTACAGAGCACAGGATGCACTTGCCACATCGGCGAATTAAATAACGTTACGTCTTCAATGAGCACGTTCTTGCAACGGTAGGGCTGAATGAACTGCGGGCGCAGATAGTGACCCTCGCCAAAGATGCGCTCTCTCACGGGAAGCCCGCGTTCCGCCATATCGAAGAGTTGATTGCGATCCTTCTCCTGGTTCACGTCTCCCGGCTTCCAGCCGCAGTTGGTGCGACCCCTCCACGGCCACCAATGTTCGCAATCGCAATTGCCGTCGATGGTGCCCTTGCCCGTGATGGTGATGTTCTCCTGCTCGAAAGCATAAATGAAATGATCGAAGAGTAGTTCATTAACTCTGTGCCTTCCCGGCGGGTAAAAACCAAAGGATACTTCTTGCTATCGCGGCTGAAGCGGATGGTCGCGCCCTGGGCAATATGCAGATACACGTTGCTCTTAAGCGTGATGGCGGCAGTGATCTGATGGGTTCTCCGGCATCTCAGCAAACCCGTCCATCGGCTACCTGGCTGACTTGTTGGCGGCATTGGGAGAAGGACCATACTCTCGGAATTCCCCGAGCTTTGCGGCGTCGAACAGGGGCTGATCGATCGCAGCGTCAATAACGAAGTCGCGGACCGTTTCATTCAATTGATGCGCGACTACGCGGCCCGCGCAAAGGCGGTTCGCTCTGGTTTCGATATGAATCCTTCTCCGGGGAATATACGCGATGGGCTTGTGACCGATGCCATGAAGTCCGCAGGCGCGGCTAGAAAAGGAGGCACCTCGCCGGTCACCACCGTGCTTGATTATCCGGAGTATGCCTCTGGATCGGGCTTGCACCTGCAGTGCACCCCGGCAACGATGTGGAATGCGTTACGGCACAGGTGGGGGCTGGTGCGAACGTGGTTTTGTTTACGACCGGGTTGGGGACGCCAACTGGGAACCCGGTCGCGCCGGTACTCAAGATCTCCACCAACTCCGATCTTGCAAAGCGCATGCCAGACATCATTGACATTGACACCGGCGGCGTCATCTCGGGTGACAAGACGATCGCGCAAATGGGCGAAACAATTCTGGAGTCGGTAGTTCGGGTGGCAAGCGGCGAAATTCGCACCAAAGCGGAGGGGCTGGGGCAAGACGATTTTATTCCGTGGAAGCGAGGAGTTTCGCTCTAAGAATTGGGCACGAACGTGGTGGGGGCGGAGAGACTTGAACCCTCATGGGCCGTTTAAGCCCTGCGGATTTTCGTCTACGGCTCTCGCCGTCCGGACGTGCGGCTTTTCGAAAGCTCACGCCAAGTTTGTAGGGTCCGTCAAAAAACTACCTGATGATGCGGCTTTTGACAAAAAACGTCGATCGAAAATCGGCTACGTTTACACCGCCTAAAGCCATCCAGTCGTCGAGGCGTGTATGCCACTGCTTTTCAGTTGTTTGTGTTGGTGCCGGGAGGGGGAGTCGAACCCCCAAGACCCGAAGGTCGGCGGATTTTGAGTCCGCTGCGTCTGCCAGTTCCGCCATCCCGGCGATTGGAAGGCTTTTTGTTAACTGCTTGATTTCAAAGTCTAATTGATCCGTTTCCTTTTGTCATCTGAACCAATTTCGGTAGCTTCTGTGGCTGTTCTGTGGCTGTTCTGCGCCTTTACGATCTCTCGATTTCGTGCGCAGGACTCTTTCAACAGCCACTCCTGATTGCAACAGCTATCATTCATCAGAGCGAACGAATGAGAATTGGTTCCATTGTCATACACTGCCACGAATTTGACCGCATGGTGACCTTCTGGCAAAACGCGCTCCACTACGTTCCCAGACGGCCCGCAAAAGGCGGATGGGTGGTCCTCCGCGACCCGGAAGGAAAAGGGCCGAACCTGTCGTTCCAACTACGGAAGAAACGCCGACCACGGCGGAATTGGATGCACTTAGACCTTTACACGAAAGAGCAGGAGGAAGAAGTGAACCGACTGCTACAGCTTGGGGCGAGGCGTTATCCATGGAGGTATCGCCCCGGTTCTGATTTCGTCGTTTTGGAGGACCCGGACGGCAATCTTTTCTGCGTGGTACAACTGCCTTAGCTCGACAAATCTTTTTCGCGTGAGTCAATGAAACTGATTGTAACAATCATCAGGTGCACTTATGGGTCTACTCTCATGTAAAACTTGTGTTCGTCTTCGTGGGTTATTCGGAACCCGTGCCTCTCGTAGAAATGACGTGCGGGATTAATCTTAACAACCGCAAGCGTGATAGCTTTTGACTGCTCAGCGGCGTGCGCCAGCAGTGTCCGAAGAACCTGTGTTCCAATGCCGCGCCGCTGCATTTCCTGCATTACGTAGAAAGAACCAAGATTAATGGTGGTATCGTCAACCTGCTCCTGAATCCAGCCAACCCTTCGCCCGTCAGCAGTAATGATCCTCGCTTCGTCGAGCTTGAAAAACCTAGCAAAGTTTTCCTCCTCCCGCACCTGATCCCAGCCGAATAGACTTTCGATTATCCACCGCATGTTCGCGAAGTACACGTCGCGGGCAAATGCGAAATCCTCATCGCACGCTGCTCGGAGGCTGATGTTCATTGCTGGTTCTGTAGACTTGATCGCGCGTTCCGAATCTTACCGGACTTCGCCGTCTCCGACACGGCCGGATTCACGACTGGCAACAAATCGCCTTTACAGACGGCGCGAACTTGCGCTAGGTCTGTTAGCCAGAATTAGCGCAGTCAGGCCGCCTCCCACTACGCTCATGATTTCCGCGCTGGTTGGGTGATAAAGTTTCGAGATGAGACTCAACCGATCTGTTCCGCCCTGCGCCGTGATTCCTGTGCTCATTTATCCCGACCCCACGGCGGCAGCCGATTGGCTCTCAAAGGCCTTTGGCTTTACGGTCCGTCTCCGCATCGCCAATCACCGCATCCAGATGAAGGCCGGCGAGGGCTGCTTCGCCATCGCCGAAGGAAATGTGTCGCCCAACAATTCGAACATCGTTCAGGTTCGCATCGAAGATGCTAAGGGTCACTGCGAGCGAGCGCGACAGAATGGTGCGATCATCCTGACGGAACCCCAAGACCAACCCTATGGCGAGCGCCAATACAACACTCAGGACTTTTACGGCCACCGCTGGGACTTCACCGAAACCATCGCCGATGTCGCTCCCGAAGAATGGAGCGGTGGTGCATTTCATCTTGAGTGAGTCGACCCCTGAGCCGCTAGTAAATGTCGAGCTTGAGCTTTAGTAGGTTTGCTCTCAATTGGCGAAACAGTGCGCCGGGAAAAGGCGCTGGACTTCGGCAGCGGGCCAAAACGGGAAATCGCCCTATTTCGACAACAACCCAACTAGGGTTTGTTCGCCTCGGTTTCTTTTACTCGCTTCATCAATTCAAGCATCAAAGCCGATCCGGTAGACATGATGCTCTGTGGCGGGTCAGCGATGACATACATCCCTGAGCGCGTGAGGAGAGTAACCTGCGTTCCAGACTCCGGAAGCACAGTATCTTTTCGCGGTACCGCTCGCGAAGTCTCCGGGATAGTTGAAGCGATCAGACGTTCGCACAGCAACTTTATCGAGGCATCAGGCTTATCCCAGAAAATGGCTTTACCCGAGAAATTGAGGTAGCGAGCAGAACCGTCCTGATAACCAGCTAAGGTGTCATACGCTCCTTGCATGGGTACCTCGATCACGACGCCGAGGATCTCCTTGCCTGAGTTGGCATTCGGCTGCTCCCCCAGTTCGCGCAAAGCCGACCAGACCCATAGCTGTATGCGCGTCTCCAGATTTGGGACTTCCAGAATGCTGCGCAATCGAGTTTTGGCCTCTTCCTTCTTACCCGCCTTCGCCAACTCCACCGCATCGGAGAAGGTTTGGAACGGTCCCGGCCTCCCGTCTAATTTCAATCCCTGTACTAACACCTCCATCGGCTGACAGGCAAAGAGTCGCTGCCGGATTGGGTCGGCCTCGCTGCCCAACTGAGGAGAGTCAGACTTGGAGAGTGGCATCATCATCATGGTCAGGAGTAGGAATCTCGTCACGAGTTGGGAATTCATCTGTTGGCGATTCTTGTAGATAGATTGGGCGGAGGGAAGGGTATCACATTGTTTGGCGAAAAAGTGCGCCGTGAAAGGCGCTGGACTCCAGCGGGTGCAAGTTGCGCCCGCAAACTGATTCGTTCCACCCGAAAGCAATCGAAGTCGGTTGTTTCTCAGTAACGAGAAGCACGTTTTCTGAGAATTTTCCTGCGGGCAGCAGGGCGCACCAGTTCCTTTGCCGGAGGGTTGAGTGAACGCCTGCTTTCGACAGTTAAGGGTGGGAACGAGACGGGCCGGCGCGGTGTCACTCGCTGGTATGAGACAAAATTGTAAAACCTCTGATTACACTGATTGCGGTTGCGATAGGGTCGGGTTCAGTTGGTCAACAGGCAAAGTCAACTGCGTCACTCCAGTGGGCGAACATGGCTTCAGGCTATCACCGTTTTGAAGAAATCAAACCCCCTGAGTGGTCGAGTGCTAACTGCAATTTCTGAACGCTTTCGTTGGTTAACTCCCTCAACCTTTGCAACTGCTGGCCCACAGTCCGTTCCGGGTCAAGCCGATCATGAGAAGATTCGAAACGAAGCTGCAATGCAAGTTCCTGAATGTCGCCTTCGATGATGTCTTGCTCGGTTCCGGGTTCCGCTAGTGCAACGAGTGGCGCATCATACACTCTGTCCCCCAACTGCTCGACTGCCATTTTTCGGGGAACGACGCTCCCGACGATCAGCTTTCCGAGGAGCGTTAGCCTGTGCTCCCGGAGGGCAACGATTCATAGGACATCACCCTTCATTAGCTTTTTGAATTGTGCGCTGGCGGCAAAATTAAGTAAGCTGCCAAGCTCCTTAGCGGAATTGTAGTTTTTCCAATATTGGAGAAAGTGGCGCATCCGTTACCTCCGTGTTGCCAGCGCCCAAATTGTAAGCCTCGACGAGCCGAATGTCGGAATGTTTTCGCCAATCTGCAATAATCTGGCTCCATGTGCGGCCGCTACCGACTATCTCGGCGAAAGCAACTTGTTGAGGAGTACTTCGATACCGCCTCGGGGGAGGAAGACTGGGTTCCACGCTACAAACGTTGCGTCGGCAGACCTTAGCCGCCGATCTCGCTATTCGGTGACGTAGATTGCTGGAGCTAGTTCTTGACGGTCATGGCTTCCGAATTGACAGCTTTCTTGCCAGAGACCCCTTCGAGTGCGGCAAGAACTCCTCGGTAGTCGTTCTTGTCGCACTGCATCGCGAAGCCGCCCTTTTTGTCGCCGTCGGCCCAAGTCAGTCCAACAAAGTGCTTTTTGGATTTGCTGAGGAGCATCAAAGCGCCGATTCCGAGGGAGAATACTGCTAGTCCAATCGCAGCACCTACCCGACGATGAACATCTTGTCCGTAGCTGACCTCGGTGATGGTCGAGGGAAGAATGTTTGCAATCTCGGTTTTCCCCTGCATGATCCGCACAGAATTTGAGTCAACGTAAATCTTGAGTTCAGAACCAGCTTTGGCATCTTGCAGCGAACCGCCATCGTATTTCACTTTGAAACTGGGTTGAGAATCGACGGCAATCAATGCCGTTGGGATTACGAGACAAAGAATCACAGCCAAGACAGATTTCATTTAACGATTTCCTCCACGAAACTTAGCAACAGAATGATCGTCCGTCCGTTGTTGATGCGGAAGCCGACCTTCGACTGCAACAAGGATTTATTATCGGTTGCGCAAAAGTCCGTCGATTAGACCCAAGGTACAGTTGTCCAGAAGGACGACGGAGAGATGCGAAAGGGACTTCCTGACCCTACTCCTGCTTCGAAGGCCACCATAGTTACTAAGG
>DATNKA010001076.1:0-6554 GCA_035603655.1 Candidatus Acidiferrales bacterium
CTCGGAAAAGACGGACTCAGGGTTCGGCAGGTCCCGAGTCTCTCGCAAATGTCCCCGATCAGGCTACTGTCCCATGAAATTCCGCGCCCATCGCCCTTTCAGGGCCTTCCGTAGCGGATGGATGTATCCCTGCTTGCAGCGCTGTTTTCCCTTCAAATACAAGCATATAGACTCAGTGATGGCGCGTGGTTCGGCATCGAATAACAGTTCCAGTGCGGAAAAAGCGCTCGAAAGATGCTATAAAGGTGTTATCGGGCTGCCCGTTTGCCTGGAGAATTCCTATGCAGCTCTCCTGGAACGGTCATGAAGCTCACAGGTACGAGATCATGACTAAACGAACCGCCACCAATTGGAAAGACGCGTCGTTCATTTTTCCCCACCTTTTAGAAGGCCGCTTGATTACCTGGTTGTCGGTTTTGCTGCTCATGCTGTTCTTTGCTGGAGCGCCCCTGCTGGGCCAGACGCCCGTTACCACCTGGCACTACAACAATGCACGAACCAGCGCAGACACCAGCGAGACCCTCCTCACGCCGTCCAATGTAACCAGTCGGACGTTCGGGAAATTGTTCACCCAGCCGGTGGATGGTTACGTTGTTGGGCATCCACTGTATCTTCCAGCGGTAAATATTCCCGGCCAGGGCACTCATAATGTGGTCTACGTCGCGACGATGCATGACAGTGTGTACGCCTTCGATGCTGACAGTGCCACGACGCCCGCGCTCTGGATGACCAGCATCTTTACTTACAGTCCGTCGGGAGCCACAACCGTTCCGGCATCGGTGGCAAAAAATGCCGGAACTACGGGATGGACCGAGCTCGGAATCATTTCGACTCCGGTTATCGATCCCGCCACTGGGACCCTTTACCTGGTTGCCGAAACCTATGAGAACGGAAAGGTTGTGCATCGACTGCATGCGCTGGACGTGACCACGGGTCTCGAAAAGTTCGGCGGACCCACGACGATCACCGCCACCTACACCCTGAACGGAAAGACAACCACTTTTACCGATCTCTTCCAGATGAATCGACCCGGGTTGTTGCTGGCCAACAGCCACATCTACATTGGTTTTGGCTCCAATAGCAATAACGATTACAGCCAGGGATGGGTGCTTTCCTATAATGCGTCTACCCTGCAGCAGGAAGGTGCTTATACCTCCGAACCGGGCGAGACTCTGGCTTCCATCTGGCAGAAGGGTGCTGGCCTTTCCGCCGACAGCCTGGGCAATATCTACGCGCAAACGGGAGAAGGTCCCTTTACGGCGGGCACGAACCTCTCAAGCAGCGTGTTGCAGCTGAGCCAGAGCGGTACAACTCTCGCCCTGGCTGACTGGTTCACTCCCTACAATCAGCAATACCTTTCCGCCAACGATTTAGATCTGAACGATGGGGTTCTGATCCTGCCGGACCAGCCCGGCCCCTATCCTCATGAACTGATTACGGGAGGCAAGGAAGGCACGATCTATGTGTTGAATCGTGACGCTATGGGCCAGTATTGTTCGACCTGCACCACGGGAGACACGCAGATTGTGCAGGAGCTGCCGCTGGCTGCCCATTTCAGCGGCATCCCCGTCTATTGGAACAACACCGTATATTTCACTCCTGTAAGTCAGCCGATCCGTGCTTACAACCTCAGCAACGGAGCGCTGGTCGTTCCACCTGCCTTCCAGTCCGTGGTGACGGTCGGCGGAGGTCACGCCATCATTACGGCCAACGGAAATTCCAACGGCATCCTGTGGTTTATTAATGGAAACAGCCTGTGGGCCATGGATGCCGTCTCACTCAGTTTGCTCTACACCAGCAACCAGGCTGCAAAGGGTCGCGACACGGTACCGCCCCTGGCTCATTTTGCGACTCCAATCGCCGCTGATGGAAATATCTTTATCGGAACCCAGAACAGTCTAGTCGTGTATGGATTGTTCCCCGTCCTGTCGGTGATCGCAGGGAGCGGGCAGTCGGCAACGGTTGCGTCAACCCTTCCCGTTCCCTTAAAAGTCCAAGCGGTTGAGGATTATGCTCAAAATGTCCCCGTAGGATTGACAGTCACGTTCAGCGACGGCGGCAAGGGCGGTACCTTCAATCCTTCGACAGTTGCGACCGACCAGACCGGTTCCGCCTCCACCGTCTATACCTTGCCGACGAAATCGAACTCTTACTCGTTAACTGCCTCAGCTCCCGGCTACCTGGCGGGGCTTTTCACGGAAACGGCGGTTCCCGGCCCGGCACACACTTTCGTTGCATGGAGCGGTAACAATCAGTCCGCGCCCGTGACCACGCCACTGCCAGGTCCGTTGGTGGCAAGGGTCGAAGATAGCTATAGCAACGGATTACCTGGCGTAACCGTGACCTATAGCGATACGGGTGCAGGGGGAAGCTTCTCCACAAATCCTGTGACTTCAGACAGCAGAGGGCTTGCGAGCGTGAACTACACCACTTCAACTACCGCGGGCGCCCTGCACGGCAAGGTCACTGCCACAACTGCCGGATTTCATAGTTTGCTCTTCTTCGAAACGGTTACGCCCGGACCTGCTTCCAACATTGCTGCGGTGTCAGGGAATGGCCAGTCCGCCCTGCCCAACACCCCACTGGCACAGCCGCTGGTTGTGAAAGTCACGGACCAGTACGGAAACGTGGTTTCGGGCATAAGCGTGGCCTTCAACGATGGAGGCGCTGGAGGCATCTTCTCTGCAAACCCGATCTCCACCAGTTCGAATGGTGAGGCGAGCGTGAACTACACGACCTCGGCCAACGCCGGAAGCGTGACCATTCGGGCGACGGCCACGGGAGTTTCGACCCAGACAAGTTTCACACTCACAGTCCAATGAGTCTCGCACCGCCGAAAAAAGCTGCACCAGAACGCTGCCGCTGTTTCAATTCTGGATCATTATTTACCGGCTAAGTAAGCGATCAGGGCTGCGGGGGCAACGCCAAGCCACAACCGTAAACAGCTTCGAGGATTTCTTCGCCGCCGCGAGCGAGCAGAGTTTCGCCGACATCGTTACCCAGTTGTTCGGGATCGCTGAAATTACCGTCCCGCGATTCGCGCAGAACCTTCGAGCCGTCGGGATCCGCAACGATGGCTTCGAGATGCAGCTTGCCGTTCAGCATCTCAGCGAATGCCCCGATGGGCACTTGGCAGCCTCCGCCAAGGCGGTTGAGCAGAGCACGTTCGCAAGTGGTGGCAGCGCGGGCTGCATCGTCGTTCAGGAATTCCACATGCTGGCGCGTAGCCGAATCCGCTTCGCGGATCTCGATGGCCAGCGCTCCCTGCCCTGCGGCCGGACACATGATTTGCGCAGGAATAATTTGCTTGATCAACTCGGTCTTCCCCAGACGGTTCAGCCCGGCCGAGGCCAGAATGATAGCGTCGTATTCCCCCTGTTCAAGTTTGCGCAGGCGGGTATCGACGTTACCGCGCAGGGGATGAATGTCAAGATCGGGACGGATCGCCCTGAGTTGCGCCTGGCGGCGAAGGCTGGACGTGCCGACACGCGCGCCGCGCGGCAGATTTTCAACCTTCGAATAAAGTCGGGAACAGAAGGCGTCGCGCGCGTCCTCTCGTTTCGTGATGGCGGCAATTTCAAATCCCGGTGAAAGTTCTGTGGGCAGGTCCTTCAACGAATGAACCGCCAGATCGACGCGTCCATCTGCGAGCGCTTCCTCAATTTCTTTGGTGAACATCCCTTTGGTGCCGACCATGGCGAGGGCGACGTCGGTAATCTTGTCTCCGGTGGTGTGAATAATTTCGATTTCCACTTCGTGTCCGCGCGCGCGAAGAAGTGCGGAGATGTGGTTGGCTTGCCACAGGGCGAGTTGCGAGCCGCGGGAGCCGATTCGGAGTTTACTCATCGGTGGCGAGCCCCCATCGGTACAACGCCGGATAAGGTAGTGGCCGCTATCCCGAACAAAGTGGCATTGACCAATCCCCCACCCCAGACCACTGAACCTTCCTGGATACCCACTACCGAGGCGACTGCATAAGCACCGGGGAAAATCGGCCAAAGCGACGGGGTGGCAAAGGCAAGTGCCCCTAAAGCGCCAACTGCAACCAAGTGCGTCTTTGATGGCATGGCGTTTGGGTAGCCCCTTTAGTCCTTCGCCCGCAGATTAAACAACCGCCGCACTACCTCGATCACCGTGGTCGCCTCCGCTTCCCGGGCGGCGGTTTTCAACGTGGTGATCGGAGTGTGCATCACTTTGTTGATAATGCCGCGGGTCAAGGTCTCGACGGCCATTTCCTGTTCCGGAGTGAGCGGCCCCATACGTCCGCGGACGCGATCAATTTCCGCCTGACGGATGGTTTCTAAATGATCCTGCAAGGACACAATTGTCGGCACCACATCGAGCGTATGCAGGCGAGCCTCGAAGCGTTCGACTTCGTTGGCAATGATGGCTTCGGCGAGTTCGGCTTCCTTGTGGCGGTCGGCTACGTGGCTGCTGACGGCCTGCTGCAGGTCGTCGATATCGTAGGCGAAGATGCCGTCAAGTTTTGCCATTTCAGGGGAAACGTCGCGGGGCACGGCAATGTCGATGAAGAACATCGGTTTGTTCTTGCGGCGGGCCAGAAACTGTTCGCCGTGCTCACGGCGGAAAATAGCGTGGGGTGCGCCAGTCGAAGTGATGACGATGTCGGCACGGTCACAGGAGTCGTACAGATCGTCAAACTTAATGGCCTGGCCATTGAACTTCTCCGCGAGACTGATGGCGCGATCGTAAGTGCGGTTGGCAACGAAGATTGAAGCGCAGCCGTGGGCGAGCAGATGCCGGGCAGCAAGTTCGCTCATCTTCCCGGCGCCGACGATAAAAACATTCTTGCCCTGCAGCGTACCGAAAATTTTCTTCGCCAGCTCCACCGCAACCGAAGCGATCGAAACCGAGGACGACCCCACCGCGGTTTCGCTCCGCACACGCTTGGCCACCGCAAAAGCGCGGGTAAGGAGGCGATCCAACTGACCGCGAACCGAGCCAACCGCACGAGCGGTGGCGTAAGCCTCTTTCACCTGGCCGAGAATCTGGGCTTCGCCGACCACCATCGAATCCAGACTCGAAGCCACACGGAAGACATGCCGCACAGCGTCCTTTTCTCGATACTCGTACAAATGAGCGTCTAAATCTTCCGCAGTTAAGTGAAAGTGATCGTGCAGGAATCCGCGCAGGTCGGCCGAGCCGTTGCTGGTGTGCGTGATCATTTCCACTCGGTTGCAGGTGGAAATAATCATGCCCTCTTCAATTCCAGGATGGGCGGTGAGATGGCGGCAACAATCAGCCAGGCGCGACTCGGGGATCGCCAACTGCTCTCGCACTTCGAGCGGTGCGCTGTTGTGATTCACGCCGATGAGCTGATATTTCATGACGCGGTAAACCTGTGGATGGTCGAGAAATAGTTGGCGGCCCAGGCCACGATCGCGGTAGCGAAAGCACAAGTCGCCAGAACGGCCGCGCGCCGTCCGCGCCATCCTGAATTCCAGCGCGTAAAGACCATGATCATGTAAACCGCCCACATCAACATCGACAGCAGAATCTTCGGATCCGCAAAGTCGATGTGCCCATAGGTCGACATGGCTACGATCGAACCAGTGATGAGGCCGAGCGTCATGAACGGAAAGCCCAGTAGCAGGGATCGGTAGCCGATCTGGTCAATTACTTCCAGCGCCGGCAAGTAAGAAATCAGGCTGCTGGGCTTCTTGGCCTTCAGCCGCCTTTCTTGCAGCAGGTAGAGGAGGCTCGCTCCGAAGCTCAATACCAGCGCGGCGTAACCGGTAAAAATCAGGATGATGTGCGCCACCAGCCATCCCTTATGCTGCACGAATGAGGTGAGCAACACGGGTTGCTCGTCCACCGCGGCCACGAAGGTTAGAAAGAACACGATCGGAAAGACGACCACGCCGGGCGAGGTGGTCTGGTAAGTCGCATAGATGATCATGAAAAACGTCATCGAAAAGAACGCCAGCAGAGACTCTCCGTTGTGCATAGAGGCCCAAACCATATGGCCCGAGAGAAACAGCTCGACCAGCGAAACGAAATGAAAGACCATCCCCAGGCTGGCGGCGTGCAGCGCAATGCGGCTGAAAAGATCGCTAGTGCGGGTGAGCGCGAAAAACGCATAGATCAGCCCGACGAAATAACAAGCCAGCGCGAAGCGCAACCAAAGCAGTGCCATAGGCTAGGTAAATATCAGAGTCCACTGAGTTTAATACAAGTCGGAATCAGCTGTGCGTCTTGCACCCTCAGCCTAGGAACTCAATCTCTTTCTCCACATTATATTCTGCATGTGAAATGAGGGCAGGGAAACGCCAGGGTAACGAATAGATGCGATCTGCATCGCAATCGGCTCAGTCGACTCCCAAACTCGCGAGCGCTTCTTCCAACGCCGGCACGTCAATTGTCAGTCGGCGACCGTCCGTCTTTACATCCTCCAGTTCATCGAAGGCGCGGAATAGGCGCAGTTTGGCTGCTGCGTACTGTTCTGCTTCCGTCAGCCTGCGCCCGTGTCTCGCAGCCCAGGCTGCGACCGCCTTCTCTGGCAGGAAGACGCTTACCGCATAAGTCAGCTTGCG
>DATNKA010001077.1:0-2402 GCA_035603655.1 Candidatus Acidiferrales bacterium
GGCCTAGTCGGAATCGGCTATTTTGCTCAGGCCTGCGATGTTACGAGTTCCACAAGCTGCCAGGTGGCTGCCGGAGCGGCTTTTGCAAAGCGCGCGTCGAAACGGAGCAACTCCCGGAATCTCAACGAGAAGAGGGAATAGTTCAGAAGACGGGAAGGCGCGCGATCTTCAGCTCTGATGCTTTAGCCCGTCTGGAGACTCATCTTCAAAAAGTTCGCAGCCCGTTAAGGTAGATCTTTCCCGGTTGCTGTCTATTGGATTGCTAGTTGGAGACTCAGTTGCTGCGCCGCTGGTCTAAATTCGTTTTCTTCAGGAGGTTATAAATGAAACGATTTTCAACGTTCGCGCTGTCGCTGGCACTCGTATCCAGTCTGTTCCTTGCGGAAGCACAGGATACATCCAAGGGCACGAAGAAAAAGGCCTCCGGACCATCCGTGGCTCAACAACTCGCGGAGATGAAACGGGCGATCGAAGCTCAACAACAGCAGATAAATGCGATGGGCCAGCAGCTTCAGAGCCGCGACCAACGCATTGAACAGCTCGAACAAAAACTTGGTCAGAGCCAGACCGCGGTGACGCAGGCGCAGGCAAAAGCGGATTCTGCCTCCTCACAAACCGCTGAGCAGGGAAAAACCGTCGCGACTCTCTCGAATGACGTCACCGACTTGAAGCAGAATACAACGAACATGGCTCAGACTCTTCAGGACACGCAGAAGTCGGTGAAAGAAGAAAAAGAAGAAATTGAGAGCCCGCTCGCTATTCACTTCAAAGGCGTCACTCTTACCCCTGGCGGTTTCCTGGCCGGAGAATCTGTCTATCGCAATCGCGCTCTCGGGGCCGACATCAATACGCCCTTCAACAGCATCAACATGCCTGGGGCCGGCCAGAATGCGGTGTCCGAGTTCTTTGGTTCCGGTCGCCAGTCCCGCATTGCTCTGCTCGCCGAAGGAAAGCTGGACAACTTCAAGATGAGCGGTTACTACGAAGCTGACTTTCTCTCAGCGGGCATTACCTCCAACAACAATCAGAGCAACAGCTACGGTCTCCGCCAGCGGCAGGTATGGGGACAAGTGGCCTCGGGCAGTTCGAGCCTGACCGGCGGACAGATGTGGAGCCTGCTGACCGAAACCAAGCACGGCTTGGATAATCGATCGGAAGCCCTTCCCATGACTATCGACCCACAATACACCGTCGGTTTTAGCTGGGCTCGGCAATACGGCGTCCGCTTCGTCCAGAATTTCGGCAATCGCTTCTGGATAGGCGCCTCTCTGGAAAATCCGCAAACCACTCTTGCAGCGCGCGGCAATGCGGCAAACTTTGCTTTGGGCAGTCCCGGTAACGGCAGTGGACTGTACAACTCGGGCATTACGAACTGCACCACCAGCACGGTAACCGGGAGCGACGGAACGATCACCAGTGTCTTGAGTAGCTGCACTCCGGCTGCCACTTATTCCTTCAACGCCACGCCGGATTTCATTGTGAAAGCCGCCGGGGAACCTGGTTTTGGACACTATGAAGTGTTCGCCATTCTCAGCCGCTTCCGCGATCGCATTTATCCCTGCGCCGAGCCCGCATCTGCTTCGAACTGCAACGGTGCAATTTCAGCATTGGGCGCCTACAACAGCTCTCTCAACGTAGGTGGATTCGGGGGGAACGCGCGCATCACCTTGTTCAAGCAACTGGATATCGGGGCTCATTTTCTTACCGGCGAAGGTATTGGCCGCTATGGCAGCGGCGGTCTACCGGATTCGACCGTTCATGCCGATGGCACTTTGGCTCCCTTGCGGAGCTATCAAGGCCTGGCTACCGTTGAGTGGCATACAAAGCGGTTGGATTTTTATGCAAACGCTGGCGAGGAGTACGTCCAGAGACGCTGGCAATTTGATCCAAACAATCCTGTCAGTCCCTATACGCCGGTGGGGTACGGCTCTCAGTTCTTTAATGTGACCGGCTGTTACACCGAAACGCCGCCGCCGACAACGGGGACCAACGGTTTCACTTTTGGTTCTCTTTCAAAATGCAATTCGGACACGAAGAGCCTTGTCGAGGGCACCGTGGGGTTCTGGATCAAGGCTCATAATGGTCCTCATGGCAGGCTTCAGTTCGGTCCACAATACTCGTATGTTACGCGCTATGCGTGGACCGGTACCAGCGGGATAGGATTCGCTTCGCCTCACGGAATCGACAACATGTTCTTCACCTCGTTCCGCTACTATTTGCCGTGATTCCATGGCCCTCGCTCCGGTTTTCGTATCGGGGCGAGGGCTTTGAGCGTAATACGGTCCGCGAGATTGAAGATCGGATGTCAATCGTGCCGCTGATGATCGTTTTGTTGATGCATGATTGCAATCCACGCCTGCCGCTCTTTGCAGCTGCGGGAGCGGTAACGGAAGCCTCGACCG
>DATNKA010001078.1:0-4442 GCA_035603655.1 Candidatus Acidiferrales bacterium
GTATTCCACTGTCACTTGTTGAAGCACGAGGATAAAGGGATGATGGCGAAGATCTTGTTCCAGTGACCACAAGACGAACGTTCTCGCCGTGGCATTGATGTGTGCGGGCCCAAAGCGGATGTGAAGCAAAAGGAGTAGCAAATGAGTGAGCAGACACAACAGCAGCGGCCGATCTCCTGGGCGACTCGTCGTGATGAGAAGGCGCGACGTATGCAGATGGTCGAGCCTTGGTTGAAGGGGCCAGTGTTAGCACAAGAAAAGATCGTCGAAGCCCTTGAATCGGTCATAGTACCGGGTGACCGAATCGTGATGGAGGGTGACAACCAGAAGCAAGCCGATTTCCTGTCGCGTTCTCTGGTCCAGGTCAGTGCGAAGAAGATTCACGACCTACACCTCATCATCTCAAGCATCAGCCGGCCCGAGCATCTCACACTCTTTGAGCTCGGTCTCGCAAAAAAGGTAGACTTCGCGTTCGCCGGACCCCAGAGTCTTCGAGTAGCTCAGCTTCTGGAGGATGGCGTCCTCGAGATCGGTGCAATTCACACTTATGTTGAGCTTTATGCCCGACTACTCGTTGACCTTATCCCTAACGTTGTATTGGTTTGCGCCGAACAGGCTGACCAGGAAGGAAATTTGTTTACCGGCCCAAACACGGAAGACACGCCTGTGATTGTGGAGGCCGCAGCCTTTCACGATGCGATTGTCATCGTGCAGGTGAACCAAATCGTTGATGAGCTTCCGCGCGTCGATATTCCAGCATCCTGGGTGGACATTGTTGTGAAAGCCGATAAACCCTTCGAAGTGGAGCCGCTCTTTACCCGCGACCCTCGCCACATTACTGAGCTTCAAATTCTTATTGGAATGATGGTCATTCGTGGGGTCTATGAACGGCATCAGGTCCAGTCGCTTAACCATGGAATTGGCTTCGATACCGCCGCGATCGAGCTCTTGTTGCCGACTTATGGAGAGTCTCTGGGACTGCGGGGGAAAATTTGCAAGCACTTTGCTCTCAACCCTCATCCCACGCTTATACCGGCCATCGAGAGCGGCTGGGTCCAGAGCGTCCACTCGTTTGGCAGCGAGGTGGGCATGGAGGACTATATTCGCGCCAGACCCGATATCTTCTTTAATGGCCGCGACGGAAGTCTCCGCTCCAATCGTGTGTTGTGCCAACTTGCTGGGCAGTACGCAGTCGACGCCTTTATCGGTGCAACCCTGCAGATGGATGGCGATGCCAATTCATCTACCGTAACAACGGGCCGTCTGGCCGGATTCGGCGGCGCGCCGAATATGGGACACGACCCTCACGGGCGTCGCCATTCGACACCTGCGTGGCTCGACCTCAAAACAGACCCAAGCCCCAACGCTCGTGGCAGGAAGCTTGTCGTCCAGACCATCGAGACCTTCTCCAAGGGTGGAGTTCCTGCCTTCGTCGAAACCCTGGATGCGGTTGAAGTGGGAAAGAAGGCCGGCATGCCCATCACGCCGATCATGATCTACGGCGATGATGTCAGCCATGTCGTGACTGAGGAGGGGATCGCTTACCTTTATAAAACGGAAGGGATCGAGGAACAGCGTCGTGCGCTGGCAGCCGTCGCCGGTGTTAGTCCCATTGGTCTGAAGGCAAAACCCGCCGAGACGGCAGAACTTCGCCGCAAAGGGATCGTTGCATACCCAGAAGATATCGGTGTGCAGCGGCTCCAGGCGAATCGCTCCCTCCTCGCGGCCCGCAGCATGGAAGACCTGGTCGCCTGGTCCGGTGGTCTCTATCAACCTCCCGCGAAGTTCAGGAGCTGGTAATGGCAATTGTGCTTCCAATTTTGCGACAGGTCGCACCTATTCGAAGGGTGCTCGACGCCGGGCAACTCGCGGAGCTGGCTCGGCAGGCCCTGGTGGCTGAGGTGGAGCTCACTCCGAAGCCAGGCTTGGTGGATCGCAGAGGAGCCGGAGCGCACTCCGATCTTTCGCTGGATCTCATGCGGCAATCTGCCGCGGCAATCGCTCCCTACTTCGAGGCCATGGGAGACTCCGCGCAATCCATGCCGTTCGACCGGGGATTGCGCACCGAGGTTGCCGCAATCGGAAGAGCTGCCGAATCAGCGATGCTTCAGGCAACGAATGGAAGCAACGCGCATAAAGGAGCGATCTGGGTCCTGGGTCTCTTAGTAACAGCAGCAAGCCGGGGAATCGATCTGAATCCGGCGGCGATCGCACAAGATGCCGCCTTTTTAGCACGACTGCCGGATCGAGCTCAACCTCAACTTTTATCGCACGGCGAGATGGTGCGGGCCCGCTATGGGGCGACCGGAGCACGCGGTGAAGCCTTTGCCGGCTTCCCCCATGTGCTGCACGTCGGCCTTCCCACTCTGCGTGCGGAAAGAAATAGAGCCCGCACTGAAACCAATAGTCGATTGTGGGCGCTTCTCAACATCATGGCTCGCCTCGAAGATACCTGCGTTCTTTATCGTGGCGGGGCGGAGGGACTGGCAATCGTTCAGAAGGGGGCCTCGGACGCCCTCCTCGCTGGTGGTCCGGGAAGTGTTGCGGGAGAACTGGCGATGCTTCGGCTCGATCAGGAGCTATTGATCAGGAACATTTCTCCCGGGGGTGCTGCGGATCTTCTGGCCGCCACTCTTTTTCTGGACGCCTTGGAACAAGGTCAAAATGCAATCGAAGACAACAGTCTTTCGGAGGAAGTCAGCTATGGAACAGATTGAGTTCGACTATCCGGCGGCGAAGCGCAGCATCACGAAGAGAGCTCATGTAGGGGTCGTAGGCTCTGGCGATATGGAAGTTCTTATGGAGCCTACACTAAGCGAAGGCGCACACGTTTCGATCACAACCAGCGTAGACGGCTTCCAGAGTACCTGGAAGGCTGTATTCGATCGCTTCTTCTCAAAGTTCGACGGAGCGGTGCGCGTCCAGATCAATGATGCTGGCGCAACTCCAGGAAGCGTCATGCTTCGGCTGGAACAGGCAGTGGAGGTGATCAACCAATGAGCCAGACAGGTATCATTCCGGAATTCGTAAGGCGTCAAAGCTTTATCGAGCTTGACGGGCGTAAGCGGGCCCAGAGCCTGTTCGATGAGGGAACCTGGAAGGAACTGGTTGGTCCCTTTGACAGGATGGAATCTCCCTGGCTGCCTCTGCAAGGTGTCGCTCCACAGTTTGACGATGGTTGCATCGTGATCAAGGGCAAAATCGGCGGCATGGCCGCCGTGGCAATCGCTCTCGAAGGGGCTTTTCAAGGCGGCAGTATCGGAGAGGTCTCCGGTGCAAAGATGACCGCGGCACTTGATCTCGCGACGAAGGATTCCAAGACCGGCAAAAGGACCGCCGCCATTCTTCTGCTCGAAACAGGTGGCGTCCGTCTACAGGAAGCCAATCTTGGATTAGCGGCCGTCGCCGAAGTAATTTCGTCCGTGCTCGCCCTGCGGCCACATGCTCCAGTAATCACCTTGATTGCCGGCACGGTCGGTTGCTTTGGGGGCATGTCTCTTGCCGCCGGAGTATCGAGCTACGTTGTGATGACCCGCGAAGCCCGGCTCGGTCTCAATGGACCCGAAGTCATCGAACAGGAATCGGGTATCGATGAGTTCGATTCCTCGGACCGTACGCTCATCTGGGCTATTCACGGCGGCGAGCAGCGCGTTGGAATGGGCCTAGCCGACGCCCTCGTCGAAGATGAGGCCGGGAAGATCAAAGCAACCATTCGCGGATATGTCCAGGCGGATCTTCCCCTCGAATACAGAAGTCAACAGGTGGAGTTTTACCGTGATCGAGTCACTGCTCTGGATACGTCTGAGCAGATCAACCCAATGAGCTTGCGCCAGAGGTGGAGCAACAAAACAACGGGAGGGTTGCGATGAGTGAACACGTCGGACTGCGTGGAAGGGCATGGTTCGAGGCGCTGACGGGAATCAAGCAACCGTCGACCGGGGATCCCGGTACCGTTCTGGCCTCTGAGGCTCAGATCGGCGATGAGACCGCATTGTTCCTGTGTGTCGTACCCAATCCGTCCAGCCGCTTTCCGTGCGTGCGTGATGGTCAAGTGGGCCTCGAGGAAGCGTTCACCCTAGCGCATCACTTGCGTCGGGTCATCGCTCAAGATTGTGAAAAGCCAAAAGCAAGGAAGCGCCCTGTGGTCGCGATCGTCGATGTCAAAAGCCAAGCGTACGGACGCCGCGAGGAGACGGCCGGGATATTCTTCGCTGCGGCAGCGTCGTCCGACGCTTATGCCTCGGCACGCATGGCAGGACACCCGGTGATCTCGCTTGTCGCAGGACAAGCTTTCTCCGGCGGATTTCTTACGCACGGGTATCAAGCGAATCGGATTCTGGCCTTCGATGATTCTGGCATTGTGATTCACGCGATGCACAAAGAAGCGGCAGCGAGAATCACGCGTCGTTCAGTCACTGAACTCGAAGAGCTTGGGCATGAGA
>DATNKA010001079.1:0-19324 GCA_035603655.1 Candidatus Acidiferrales bacterium
AGCGCTGGAGATATTGCTCGCCGTTGTCGGTCAGCATGTCGTGCTCACCCGGCACAAAGTAGATTTGTTTCGTGGATACCCCCTTTAATGCCTGATCCAGCGTGTCGAACTCGCTAGGCTTCGAGAGTTGACTCAGATCCCCGGTGTGAATGATGAAATCTGGTGTGTGGGGCATGGCGTTGATCTTGTCGATTGCCGTTTGCAGGGTTGCCGTGACGTCTGGATTGGCAGGCTTGTTGAAGCCGATGTGGCTGTCGCTGATCTGCACGAATGTAAAGTTCGCGCCCTTGCTCGCACTACGATCGGCGGTCTTCGCGAATGCTCGCGACACCGGAATGCCACCGCTCATCGTCCAGACCAGGCCTGTACCTGCCCATGCCATGCACTTCAGAAATCCACGACGATCGATGCCGTCGTCGTTGAGGTCCTGCAATTTCTGATCGATCAGACCTTGCATCTTGTCTCCGGTTTTGTACGCTCAGAGTTGATAACTGGCCCGCGCTGCTTTTATTCCCGGTAGCAATAGAATGGTGACCAGAAACGTCCGTGGCCGACTTCTGTCGGTTGAGGTGCGGTTCACAAATACCTTGCAGTCCGGAGCTCCACCGCATGAGCAAAGTGGTCGATGTCAGCCAAGTCCAGGCCATCTGGCAGATCTTCAGGGTCCTTGGTCGTCTTGAGAACTGTAGTGTCTTGAGAACTGTAGTAACGTCCGCGGGAGTGCAGCCGGTTAGTGATTCTCCGTCTCGTTGAGATAGGCATCGCCGATGAAGGAAAGCAGGCTGCCGTGTTGATCTTTCCGGCCGACCCGGGTCTGTCCTGGTGCCTCGACAATCGGCGCTTGCACGATTCCACCGTGAACTCGATCATCTGTCAGGTCGGGTTGTGAATGACTTGCGCCCTGAGTGTCACGCACGACCAGTGCTTTCCCATTTGTCATGTCACATAAGCACACGGCTCCAGGCGCTGCCCTGTGCCGCGCTCCTGTCCGTGGCCAGCGACGAAGATTTTCACGAAACAATTTGTACACTCTGTAACTTTTAACAGACGAAGTTATCTTATTTACCGCGCGGTGCTCTAACCAATGACACAGGCATCAGTGCCTAACTTGCATGATTGGTCGAGTACACTGCGACTAAAACAGTGGGAGCCGATGTAATGGGTAAAGCACTTCGCATGCTATTAATGGCCGGACTAGCAATAGGTTTGGCTTCGCCGACACTCAGCAACGCACAAGACGCAGACAAACACAGTGCAGGCGCCGTGTTTGTTATGACCAACGCCGTCGATAAGAACGAAGTGATCGCATACCGTCGTGCTTCCGACGGCACGCTGCAGGAAGCCGGCAGATTCAGCACCGGCGGCCGAGGAAGCGGTGGCAATAACGATCCCTTGGAATCTCAAGGATCGTTAAGACTGAGCGAAGATCATTCGCTGCTGTTCGCAGTGAATGCCGGCAGTGGCAGTGTTTCCGTGTTCAGTGTTCACGGTTCTCAACTGTCGCTGGTGGACAAAGTGATCTCCGGAGGCAGCGAACCCAATGCAATAGCTCTGCACGGAAATCTGGCGTACGTGGTCAATGTAGGCGGCAGCAGCAATGTCGTTGGTTTCAGATTGGACAATGGCAAGTTTAGGCAAATTCCCAATTCCACCCGCTTTCTTTCCACCAATACTTCGGGTGCGGGAGGGTTAGCGTTTAGTCCGGACGGCAGGTTTCTGGTTGTGATCGAGCGATTGACGAACGACATTGACGTCTTCAGTGTCCAAGGTGATAGCACTCTATCTCCGATCGTGGTGAACCCGAGTGCAGGCCCTGGCGCATTCTCGGTGAGTTTTGCTCCGAACGGAGCGGCTCTGGTCTCCGAGACCGGTCCTTCCGGAGTGACCAACGGCTCGGCCATCTCGTCCTATGAAATCGCATCGAATGGCACCCTGTCTCCGATCAGCACCAGCGTTCCTACGTTGGGAGCCGCGAACTGCTGGAATGTGGTCGCCCCTGACGGCAGCTTCGTATACACCTCCAATGCCGGCTCGTCCACCATCTCGGGGTTTGCCATCGCGAACACTGGGGTATTAGCTGCGTTGCCGGGAACGGTGGTCGGCACGAATCCCGAGGGATCCGGCAATCTCGATATCGCGGTCAGTTCTGATGGCAGGTTCATTTACACCTTGAACTCTGCAGCTGGGGCCATCGGCATCTTTTCAGTCCAAAAGGATGGAACGCTACTTAATGTTGGGTTTGCCAGCGGCGTCTCTCCGCTCAGCGGCTTCAACGGAATAGCGGCGTTCTAACTTCCACAATGTCTGTCTCCAGTGAGTTGCGGTGTCGCCATCGCAACTCACAGATTCTTGTCTGCACACGCACGCTTGCCGCGCCCTCCGTACCAGCGAAGAACAGCAGAAATCGAGCCCCGAAACCGATGTCAACCAAGATCCCGATCACATCGAATAGCACGCGCCGATCTACAGCGACGGGGACCGGGAGAGGCGACATTGGCGCTCCCTTGGACGGCACGACAAGCTACGTCAGTGCGTTGTTCCAAAGCGCCTCTTCCACTCGCTGGGATGTATTTCCCTTCGGCACAGACTCATCCCTGCATACGGGTCTGGGATGGAATAACGTAACCCACGTTGGCACCCCGAACGCAGTGCCGTTTATTCAGCAAGTCGTGGCGCTCTCAAAGTGATGGCTCAGACTAACCGCGAATGGTAACCTTCTGAGTGAAGGTGGGCCGCTCCGGGGCGGCGCGGGATTGAGCCGTCCTCCGCGAGTTACCGGTCTTTACAAGTTATTGACAAGATGTTGACAGATTGCTCATCCGCATCGGCAACAATTATTGACGGCAGTTTTTTCGGTTCGGTCATGGCGTACAGAAAAATCCGGCTTGAGCCGAGACGTATAAATCTGCTCCCAATGGCCCCGTTATGAGCGCCGGAGACTTTCTTTGCCAGGACGCCGCGACGCCACTGTTGGAGCATTACACCGTAGCCGGTGCTGTGTGCAGTTTTTCCACGAACTGCGAGGCAATCCTCGAAGCAGCGCGGGAAAGCTTTCTGCCCGCCGGAGCACCGCCGCTTTCCGTGGACTTCTCCGTTCGTTTCTGGGTGGATCATACTCACCCGGCACAACCACCTTGGCCGAAGCCTTACGTTCGAGGGCTCAACCATCTCGTCTTTGCGGGATTTGACTCCGGAAGTTCGATGCTTGCAGATCCTCGCACGCGCCGCGTCATCGGGCGCTTTTCCGCGAGCATGGCCGCTGATCAAAGCTACTGGAAAGCGGTTATTTTCCCAATCCTCCTCACCACAATAGGCGCTTCCGTGGGAATTGCTGAACTTCACTGCTCCTGCGTGGCTAACAAACAGGGCGGACTTCTATTGGTCGGTCCAGGCCGCTCCGGGAAGTCAACCTTAGCGGTAGCTCTGGCACAGGCGGGTTTTGCATTTCTTTCGGACGACCGCACTTTCTGTTCATGGCGAAACGGTAAGCTCTCGGCGTGGGGGCTGGCCACCACTCTTAAATTACGTGGCGATGCGCAAGCGCACTTTAGAGAACTCCAGGGTAAACGGCCGACCGACCTTCAGAACGGTGAACCGAGCTTTCGACTCGAACCGCAGTCCGGACTCGGCCTTGAGCGCGCCAGACGCTGCGAACCAAGATTGCTGGTCTTTCTGGAACGAAGCGAGAGTCCGATGTTCTCGCTGACCGATATGTCTTCTGAGGAAGCAGCGGCGCGTCTTGAGGCGGATCTAGTGGCGGAGCTCCCCGAGGCGGCAGCCATGCAGGCCAAAGTTATCGCGAGGTTAACCGAACTCCCATGTCGCCGGCTGCAATATGGCGGACAACCTCAAGAGGTGGCGAAAGAACTGGCCTTGCACTTTGATGATTGTGGACCGGGCAACGGCAAGGCGAGCACGAAACGTACGGGAGTGGCAGTGAATGCGGCTAATTTTCCGCATGAGGCGCCGATCTCCGCGAAAATTCCGGGTGAAAGGATACGTCAGGATTTGCTACGCCGCTTCACGCCCACACCGTATGGCGTGGATTTGTTAGTCATGGCAAGGACAGTGCGCCTGGAAAGCAACAGCCTCGCGGTAGTTGAAAGTGCGGTTGAATTCTTTGCGAGGCACCAAGGGATGTCGCCAGCCGGTCCAGAGTTTCTCTGGCGAATCGTGAGCCAAGAGAATCCCCAAAGGGACCCTGTAGGAGTGGCTTTATCAGCTTTCTCGGATCGTGGCCTTCGTTTTGCTAACATTGAACAGAGCAGCTTCTTGGCCGTCGATCTGGAGGCGCGCGAAGGAATCGGTTTTGTCTCTGAAAGGTTAGTCGAGGGGGAACCCAGGCAAACCTGCCGGTCTATTTTCGACACTCTCTACTGCATGAGTGCTGGAAGTTTAGGCATCGTGCCGCTGTCCGCGGCTTGCGTTGGCTTGGGAGAAAAGGGGCTTCTGATATTAGGCCCGCCGAACAGCGGCAAGACAACCGCGAGCTACTTAGCCGCGAAGCTTGGACTTGAGTTTCACTCTGACCAAGCAGTTTTCTCGGAGATCGAGGGCGGAAGATTGCGCGTGTGGGGAGACCTCTTACCGGCGATTTTCCGCCTGCAGTCGCTTGAGTCTCTTCCTGAACTTCTGGCTGGGACGCGTCGGTTCTCCTACCCCGGGCTGACCGTTTGCTACTTGCCAAAGCGTCCGTTTCAAGCCCCGATGGCGCACTCCGTTGCTCCGGTCTGCTGTGTATTTCTCGACAGGCAAAGCGCAACCATGCCACGCCTGTCTCCCATTGCTGGCATGGATCTGTCCCGACGCATTGCAGATAGCTTCCTTTTCAAGGAGGATGACCGGTTCGCACAGCAAAACGAGATGGTCATCCGTGCTCTTGAGAAATTGCCGGCTTATCATCTGGCCTATGGCAGCGACCCGGCGACCACTGTCCCCTTACTGCAAAAAGTGCTTATGGATCGTGACCTGTTGGGAGACCACGAACAATCCGCGCAAGCGCGCTGAGTCCCACGCCTCGGCCGCTACAACAACGTCTCCGCCAATTCGCGGACCACTACATGCCGGGATCCATCATCGCCCGCCGCCGCGATCCTGTCTCCCTCAGATGTCTCGCGGGTATGAGCGCTCGACTTGGAAGCAGGCATCCAGGATAGGCTCAATGCGATCCGGGGAGATTTCACTGATTGTAGATAAGGTTTGAAAGGGGCAAACTCGCGCGATATAACACCGGCATCCCGAGACCTCGTCCACAATCGCTGGCGAAAATCAAAGTGCGTGAATCTTCTTCCCATGCAGGTGAGGAGCTATTGCAGTTTCCTCCCGTCACGACTTGTGTCTTGCCACTCTCCGTATCTCGCAGCCAAATCTGCTTGGGCCCAGTTTGCATCGACTCAAAGGCCATCCACTTTCCGTCAGGCGAGATCACTGAACCCTCGGTTGTGGCCCGCGGCGGCAAAGCGGCGCGCGCCACTTGCCGGGTGACAGGATCAAACGTCATAGTTGTTGATGCACCATTTTTCACCAATTCAAAGTAGATTGGCCCCTCGAACGAAGGTGCCACCGGATGAAAGGCCTGGCCATCGAAAGCAAATTCTTCCATCTGTCCATCGTGCACCCAGCGAAGCACGTACCCGCTTCGGACCATTGCCTGATAAAAAAATCCGGCGCTCGATACTGCGGGAAATGTAGAAAAATACGTCCCTCGGTCTAGAGCGACTCGCTCAAAATGCCGCCCGGGTTCGAGCAGATAGCGTGCTTCGTGCCTCCGTGCGTCGAACGCCGCAATGACGACTGCCGCCGCCAGTCCTCCAGCCACAAGTATGGGACTAATCGATCGCAAATATTGACGCCCTTCAACGAAGAAGAGCGCAGCCAATATCCACACCTTCGGAAAGAATCGCACCCAGTCCGGCAGCAAAAAAAAGTTCAGCGCAATGTACGAGATAATCAGAAAAATTCTCTCCTTAGGTCCGGCGCGCTGCAGCAACAGAACTACTGGCAACAACAAGAGAATAAACGTATACGAAGCTGCGTTCGATGAAAGCAGCAGGATCGCTATCGTGAACCAAGCAAAACCGTGGTGATGAGAATCTTTGCCGCCCGACGCCAGACCAAGTAATGTGCATCCCAGAATGAGCAGCGCTGTGAACGGGCGTAAGAAAAAGAAAACGAGCGGCGCATTCCACAGCGGGTGCGGATTTAGATCTGGTTCCATGACAAACGAGTGCCGCAGAAGGGTCGTCAGAGTCGCAATTCCACTGTTGTAAGGATCGATAACCTCGCCTTCCAGAGATCGCGGCAAGATTTGCGTCGCGTAGAAGTGAACGTCTCCCCAGCCAAAAAGCGCAACTGCGGTGATCAAGGCTATTGCGGATGCGGTCACCATTCCCGCTACCGCCTTCCAATTGCGTTTCACTGCGAAATACAAGAGAAAAGGACCGCCGTAAAGCTTGAGTCCGAACGCCACACCGCAAAGAAAGCCGCTCCCCGCTGACTTGCCCCGATCCAGACAGTAAAATGCCAACGTCAGCAGGAATAGCAAAAAGACGTAGTACTGGCCTAGGCGAAAGTTGGACTGTATCGAGTTGTAACCCAGAAACATCAGTATTGCGATGTGCTCAATCCGAATCTGCGTGACTCGTGAAAGCATCCATAAAGTAGCCGCCAAGAATGCCAGGTTTAGCGCCAGCCATATCTGTTTGGCGGTTTGCACCGGAAATCCAGCCAGCGGCACAATTGGTAGCATTGTCATAGGCGTCTGCGGAAGATACGCCCCCAGTTGGTGTTCGATTCCCGCGTAGCTCATTTGCCGCTGAAACCACGTCCAATCGTAGTAGTCGCGCAAAGGTGCGCCCTGACGCACCAGGACAGCGGCGGTGTAGTAGTTTGGAAAATCGGTCTCGTGGCGGGTCCAACCCTTGCGGAATGAGGTTGCCAGAAAAACAACAAACATCAGCACCGCCAAGGCGCGCGCTTTCGTCATATTGGCTTTGGCACCAGCGGCTGGTCTTCCTCCAGACTGGCTAGTTCTTCGTTCGTAATCTCCGCTCCCGCTTCCAGATAATCCTTATCGACGCTCAGATTCCACAAGTCAAACCGTGCGCCCGCCACGTTTCGTGCTGCCAAAATAGCGGTCAACATCGAGTGGTCCTGATTGTTGTAGCGATGCATTCCATTTCGTCCAACAAGCTGCAAATTAGGCACCCTTGCAAGGAATTCGCGCACGGCCGCAAGGCCATCCCGATAGCCGCGGTCGTAGACAGGATAGGCCGCTGGCATTCGCACCACCGCTCCATCCACCACATCCTGTCCATGCACCAGTCCGAGCTGTACCATCTCTCGCTTCGCCAACGAGATTAGGTCCTCATCCGCCGCTTTCCAAATTGCATCAGACATGTTGCAAAAATATTCCACGCCCAAACACGTCAAATTAGGATTGGGCGTCATCTCCGGACTCCAGTTCCCATAGTTCTGCACCCGCCCCGCTGTGACCGATGGGTCGTGCACGTAAATCCAGTTGTCCGGAAAAAGATTTCGGCCTCGCACCATCAACGCTACGAGGATGAAATCGCGGTAGTGAAATTTCCCCGCTGCCGACAGAAGCACGGGCTGCGCGGGGGGATCGAGCTTCTCAATCAACTCCCGTATGGGGATGCTGCTGATGAACTGCGTGCCGTGATAGGTCTTGCCTCCAGCCTGCACGGACACCACTTTTCCTGCCTGCCACTGAACGCTTTCTACCCGAGCATTCAGAATCACCGGTACGCCTCGTTGCTCTACAATTTCTCGCATCCGCGACCACAACATTCCGGGTCCAAGCCGAGGGTACTGAAACTCTTTAATAAGCGTCTTGATCTGTTTGTCAGATCGCCGAAAGACCGCATCGCGCAGCAACGACCAGAGCGAAAGCCCTTGTATCCGTTGTGCCGCCCACTCCGCAGCGATTTCGCGGCAATCCATACCCCAAACTTTTTCCGTGTAGCTCTTAAAAAACGTCTCAAACAACCGTCGGCCAAACCTGTTCGAAACCCAAGTTTCGAAATTGCATTCGGGCAGCGTAGGGAACAACCGGCTTCGCACAAAGCTGAGTCCGCAGCGAAACGCCTCGATCAGGCCCAGTCCACCCAAGGCGTCAAACGGCTCCAGCGGATACTGAAAGAACCGCGATTTGTAGTAGATGCGCGACATACGCTTGCGCGTAAGTAGATCGTCGCCGAGAACGTCGCGCCAGATTTGCTGCACCAACGAAACTTTGGTGTAAAAGCGGTGACCTCCGATGTCCAAGCGAAAACCTTTATGCTCCACCGTGCGAGCCAGTCCGCCCACGACCGCGTCTTGTTCCAGCACCACGCACCCCACGCCCAAGTTCGACAGCTCGTACGCCGCCGTCAATCCTGCCGGACCGGCGCCGAGGATCACAACTCGAGTCGCGTTGTCACCTGTTTTCACCATTATTCCTTGCGGCTTGGCCACCTCGTCTCGTGACACTTCGAACGCACTCAGTCTCTGAAGGTGTGGTCTCACTCTATCGACGGGGCGGCCAACTATTTGTCATCGTTGTGTCAAAAAAGGTCATCCTGTCTGCAATCTGAACATCGCGCCGATTGCGCCTGTTCCGCTAGTCCACATCCAATCCGGCCCTTTGTACGCTTTGGGCCACGCAAAGAGGCAGCACGGAAACTTCTCAACGGGGCTAACCCACCGGCAGGAGTATTCATGCTCGGCGAGCCAGGGGCTGATCTGATCCGCAGCCTGTTTGTGATGAATTTCAGCGGCGATGAGGGGACGTTGCGTAGAGAAAAGGCGATCACCGCCGCGCAGAACGTCGTATTCGCCGCCTTCCACATCAATTTTGACCAACTGCGGTGCTGGACCGCCGTTCGCAACAAAATCGTCCAACGTGACTGCCGGTACATCAATCAACTGTCCGCTTCCAAGAACGGGGCGTTGTCCGTTCATCTCGACGCCGCCATGTGCCCTCTTCTCTCCTCCGCTCCGAAAGGAAATGCCATTGGAGGAATAGGACCACACTGCCGAAGAAACGATTCGAAGAGTGCTTGTTAGATGATTGCGGTCTCGGTTTTCCCTCAAAGATTCCGCATTCCGGGGGTCAGCCTCGAATGCGACCACGTGTCCGTTTGGACCCACGAGACGTGCAACTCCCAGCGCAATACTTCCCACGTGGGCTCCGATGTCATAGACGACCGTTCCCGGAACGACAGCCGCACGCAGTGCACCTTGCAGAGCCGGTTCGTGCTCTCCCCGCCAAAGTCGGGTTTCTCTCTGAAGGTCCAGGCGCATCCACATCCCTTGTGACATTCCTGACCTAACCTGAACCCACACCGGCTTACCGGGCAGCAGGGCCCTTAGCAGGCGCTTGGCCGGGCTCTTCACACCGGGGATTCGGCGCAATATTTCCGCGATCTTGAGTTCTCGAATGCCAAGATAGGCACGACACGCCAGTTCATTAACGTTCATCAATTTCGACCTGCAATTCCCTGAGGCATTGTATCGGCTCAGCCAGCATCTTGGTCAATTGATGAGCGCGGTAGGTACCACTCACCTGGCCCCCCCGTACAACGCCGGCCGAGCGCCCGTGAGCGCATCCGGTTATTATCTCGGATGTGCAGCAGCGAAGCGAGCGTCCGGAAAGGGACGAAGCATACTCGCTTGCTATCCTCTGTTCTATACACATTCCGTTACACTCGCCTACTCAGATGTTGAGAGTGCCAACGTTGTGGATCGAGGCGTTCCATTGAAAGGGGGCGCCGGGCCGACGTGAAAGCAGGGTGCACCGAGACCTTCACACCAAAACTCGTGGGCCAGGCCAAGCTTTCACCTCCCTACACGGCCTGGACGCACACCTTTCAACCGCTGCCCGGCCGCGGCTCCGCTCTAGTCTCGGACGAAGACACGCAGGGCAACTGCGAGGATGCGCCGAAGATGGTCCGGCTGCTGGATATTCGCACCCAACTGGTTGTCGATTCCCTGCTTGCGCAGCAACAGAGAATCAAGGCGGTTGCGGTCGCTGTCATTTATGGCCTGGTTTGCTATGGCCTGGTTTGCGGACCTCTGCTTAAACTGCCTGGAATTCCTGAAGAGGGTTGGATTAACCTCATCTTCATCTTCTTGGGCAAGCCCGCTTCAATCGTAAGACGTCGCTGATCGCTGCATCGGTCTTGGTCGCGCTGGTGTTGGTGGGTTTCATTGCGAACATTCGGCATCTCAAGGGACAATTCGACAACTGTTAATCGCGCGTGGTTAGGTTGCCGGCTCCGCCCTTGCGACGGACCCGGTGGTCACTGCGAAAAGTCTGCGGTTCACGGCGTTAGTACCAAAATCGCTTGCTTCCGTTCCCCATACGTACTCAATCTACGCACTCAGAGAAGGCTCGGTTACCTCCTTGACTGCCGGACTCGATTGGCTCCATCCCACCAGTAGTGAGGACACTAAGCGCGCGTGGGTAGAATTGGCCACCAGCGGTGGCTCAACAGGGGTACGCTTTGCTCGTGCCTCTCCACCAAATTCCACGGATGGCACAAATGGTTGAGGCGGCAGATGCTGAACCACCGGTCGCATCACCTGACGGCAAATTACTTGCTTTCATTCGTGAAGTGAAGGGTCGAAACAGCTTGTGGATTCGGCAGATTGGAGCGTCTGTAGCTGGAACCATCGGGGAGAGCCAAAACGCAGACTCTTTCTGTATCATGTGACAAGCTGCTTTCTTTGCTAACCATCGAATAGCGTTTAGCTCGAGGCGAAAGGACCGCTTCCGGCTGTATGAGGTCGACCCCGTCTCTGAGGTTATAAAAGACAATGAGTGTCCCGACGTGCTCCGCCCGCTATCCTGCGATTTCGCCAGACGGAGGATGAGCTCGCGTTCAGTCGCGAAGAACGAGGTACCTGGCGGATTCACGTAATGAATCTGCGCACTGCGGAACAAGCGCAACTGACAAACGCTGACGGCAACTCCCGTCAGACTTGTCTGGACGCCTGACTCTAAGAATCTCATCGACGCAACGGATTGTGGACGCGGGCTCGGTTTGACCGCCCCTCGCCGGATCAAACGTTGTTTCGATAAGGCATGGTTCGCACAAGGAGGCCGCACTGAAGCGCTCTGCTCAATTTGCTGACTCTGTTCGAGCGCGGACCCCAGAGCTCGAGCATCAACCCAAGCGTTGGCTGCTGCCGGTAATCTTGCTGGCCTGCGGAATTTTCTTGTACCTGCAGTTGTTCGTTATTCCTGCGACGCCCCGCGTGGCAATCGGTGATCAATCCATTTACTTGCACAACGCGGCACGCATGTACGAAGGTCAACTAATCTATCGAGACTTCGATTACTTCACATTGCCGGGCACGGATGTGCTTTATTTGGCTCTGTTCAAGTCGTTTGGCGTCAGAGCGTGGATTCCGCAGATGATGCTGCTGCTTGCCGGAATTATCTCGACCTGGTTCAGCATCAAGATCGCGGGCAAAGTGATGAGTGGTCCGGCGGTTTTTCTTCCGGGTTTCTTGTTTCTGACCCTTCCCTTCACAAGTTATCTGGATGCAACCCACCATTTGTACAACGTGCTTGCCGCCACAGCGGCGCTCGCAGTCGTGATCGAAGAGAGAACCATCGCCCGGCTGGCATGGGCCGGAGCGCTGTGGGGGTTAGGAACATGCTTTGCCCAATCGTTGGTGTTAGGCCCGGTGGGCCTGGGTCTTTTTCTCCTGTGGGAGCGCCCTCGAAAGAATGAAGCATGGGCAGTGCTGGTGAAGAAAGAAGGTTATCTGTTCGCGAGCTACGTGGCTACCGTCGCAGCCTTCAATGCCTACTTTGTCTGGAAGGTCGGGCTGAAGCAGTTCTACTACCACACCGTGACATTTGTTGCGAAGTACTATTCCGCCTATGGGACAGATACTTGGAGAACCTATATGTTGAATTGGCCTTCGCGTCACGTGTGGGCGAACTGGCCGGACCTGGCGACGTGGCCCTTGATTCATGTTCTCCTACCTTTGGTATACATTCTATTTTTCGTGCGCTATTGGCGTGAGAGACGTTTACATCCAGAGGAACCATGGGAACGGTTGATGCTCGTCAACATTACCGGTCTGTGTTTGTTTCTATCGATCGCGTCTGCCCCGGCCTGGAACCGGTTGTACACGGTGTCCCTGCCTGCTCTGATCATGCTTGTCTGGTTCTTGAAGGCCCCATTCGAGCCGGAGCGGGTTCTGCTAAGAGTCTTGTGGGCGGTCGTTTTGATCTTGGCGATCGCGCGGCCCATCGTGACGCAAACGCGCTGGAGGGCTTTTCTGGACCTTCCCACTGGACGCACGGCTTTTTTCGACCTAAGCACCTACCAGGAAACCAAGTGGGTCATGGAGCGGACCCATCCTGCCGATTATTTTTTCGGCGATCAACTTCTTGGCTTTGAGCTGAGACTGCGGAATCCGAGTCGGGTAGCTTTTGTCACTCCGGACGACTTCACCAGGCCGGAAGAGGTTAGCAATGTCGTGCAGATGCTCGACGAGCACCAGGTGCGACTCGTGAGCTGGTACCCAGGCCTGGATGATCCAGCAGCTGTGGCTGGAAATCATCTGGCTCCTCTGCGTCGCTACGTGCAAAGCCATTACCACGTCGGGGAGACCTTTCCCAATGGCCACAAGATCTGGGAACGCAATCATGAGTAAGCGGGAGTCCCTCGCTGCAGCGGAGTTTTCCCCGCCCTCGAGTCTTTGCCAGCTTAAATCATTGAAATGAGCCGCTTTTACGTTCTCCTTTACCGGATATATTTTGCCGCAAGCAGGCATGGGGGCTGGCACGTAGCCAAGGTGTGAGAGCGTCTTCAGCAGCAGCGCCATCCCGCAACGATGTGGATCGTCGCGGCACGCGCGTACAAGTTGCAGTTCGACCGGCGCCAAGAAAGTGCTCGACCATCTCCTCGTGAAAATAACAGGGCCGAAACCGGGGATACGCTTCGGCCACCGCGAGACCTCTTGGTCTCGATTCCAGCGCATAAGAGTAGGCAGAATCGGAAGTCTTCGGCGCTCCCGGAGTGCAGAAGAGCGGCTGGGCTGCCGAGCCTATCAGAAAGTCGAGGTGGAAAACAGAAACGGCAATCTAGTCCGGCTGGCGGGTCCGCTCGGGTGGGTCATATCGCAGTTTCCCTTGTGTCACCCCTTCTACTTCTGGCTGTCTCCTGTAGGGCCGGTCACGTGGCCTGGGCTACAATCCACATCCACTCCACCTGTATGTAGAAGAAAAACGCCAGCGTGACGTATAGCGCGCGCCGGCGCCACGCGGAACTCCGCAACGGTTCCATCACTTCCCCCCACGACCGCTTTCGCACGGCTTCGATGAAAGCGACAGCGAATACGGCGAACAAAGGAACTATGGGGAAGTTGTACCTCGGCTGGGAACAAGTGAGGAAGAATGGCACGGCATAAATGAACAGCACACCCAACACTGCGCGCGCGTCCGCTTGTGCCGCGGGCGAGGGACTTGTGAACCAGAACAGAATTGCCAGTACCATGATCGGACAGTAGAAGAAAACAAGCTCAATCGCTGTGATGGCAAGTCCCACGATGGCCGGCGCTTTCCCTGTCGGCGATAGCGGCTCGCCGTGATGAAGCGGAAAGCAGAAGAACGCGCGAAAGCGATTAAAGGATCTCAGCAAGAACAGGTCCGGCCGGGAGGAAATGTGTTCGAGCGCGATACGCCGGTAAATCGGCTGGCGCTCCGCCGCAGGCTTGCACTCAATCTCGTGCTCCAGCTTCGTGAACTCGGGCGGTACCGTCCACTCAACCGCTCCACAACAGCAGGTGTTGTACAGGGGCGTCCAGGGGTTATTGCCCTGGAAGAGGTTCTGCGCGTTCGAGTCGTTAATCATAATGAACCGGCCGGTCATGGTGTGCGCTTTCAACAGCCACCCCGAGATGGGCGCCGCCGCGACCAGCAGCACTGCCAGCGCCAGCCCCGCTTTCCGAGTGCGAAACCACAGCCACACGGGGACCGCCAACGTCAACCCCAGGCTGTTGGCACGGACCAGCGCCAATACACCCAGCACCAGCCCGAGCCCCGCCGCGGCCCACCCGGAGCGCTGCCGCGCTGCGACCAGGGCCAGCAGCGCAACGGCCGCCAGACACATCGCCGTGGGGTACTCGGTGGCGGGATAGTACGCCCAGCGCACATAGGAAGGGTAGAGTGCGAATACAAGCACCGTCAGATTTGCCGCCCATCTCGACGCGAACCTCTGAACCAGCGCGTACAGCGCATAGCAGAAACCGGCGTACACAAGCAGCATTGAAGCTCGCGCGATCAGCATTCCCGGGCCGAAGATCCAATGGAAGAAGGCCAGATAGTAAGGCACTCCCGGCGGCCAGTATGGATCGAATTTCGCCCCGGCAAGGAGCTGGAGCCCCATCTGGTCGTAGGCGGGGTTGTCGTAATAAAGGAATCTCCCGCCAACCCGTGAGAGCGCCGCGATCCGGATCGCCAATCCGAACGCGACTGTGAGATGGACCACCCATCGGGAACGCACCAATCAATTCTAGCCAACCTGTTTGAAATCTTCCAATAATCACGGGCATAGGGCCTCTGGGTGAGCTGAATCGCCCTGTATGCCGAGAGGTAACGGGATCGAATCAACCCAGCTCGACTCTCAATTTCCGCAGCTTCAGGTGAAAAGGTATCTACCTTGGCCGCAAAATCCAGCGCTCGCAGAGAAAATTTCTCCACCCCATAGCTCTATCGAGCAGCCGGTGATGATGAGTCGGGTAGCGGAATCGCAACCCCTCCGCCCTCACAGAACCGGACGTGAAGCTCTCGCCTCATCCGGCTCCTACGACACCGGACCTTGCCCGAAAACTGCACAACCTCCCCTGGAATCTTCCGCTCTCCAATCTGGGGACATTGCAATGCTGGGCTGGCGGGGGCGGGGATCACGAAGTACGCAGGGCTGCACGGGGACGCAGCGTCGTGAACTTCATGCGGTCGCGGTACTAGGGCTCAACTGTTTGTCTCAAGATTGGGTCCACACCAACTTCATTTCGCCGTAACGGTCCAATGTGCTCCATCACAGTAGGCTAGGACGTGATTGCTTCCGCCCCCTTCAACAGTAACGCCCCACGTATTGACGTTAGAATCAGTAACGGTGGCGGTCGTGCCTTCCACTGTCGATCCACATACCGCTAAGTTAGCAAATACTGTGGGAACCTGACGGATTGTTCCAAAAGATGCTCCTGGAGAATTGCCGGAACTGACCTCCAAAGAGTTGTGTGGATTTGCGCGAATGTTGGTAAAAATGTCAGCCCCGGAGGAGTTTACTGAATCGAATTGCATCGACTGCGAAAAGGAATTGGCAACGTGGCCTAAGTTGTTTGCTACATCGGCGAAATAACATATTCCGGCTCTGCCTGCAACGAGTCCATGATGACAGTAAAAATCCCCAGAGCTTCCGCTAATCAAACCGATGCTGTATGCTTCGATGCCTACGAGGGTGCCGGTATTCGGAATGAACTGAACCGTACCTGATGCTGCGCCGGCTGAAGATGGATTCGAGAAAAGTTT
This sequence comes from Candidatus Acidiferrales bacterium, assembly GCA_035603655.1. GTDB lineage: Bacteria > Acidobacteriota > Terriglobia > Terriglobales > Acidobacteriaceae > Sulfotelmatobacter. The sequence goes on from DATNKA010001079.1 coordinate 15,554, forward strand.
CATGGTTTGACCGACTCCGTCAATCAACAGAACCCCAGCCGGACCACCTTGCACCTGGCCGGTTACCATGATGTTTCCGGTCACCCTTTGATGGCCGGTGAAGGTATTGGGAGCGTTCAACACCGGAACTTTGGTGGTGTCCAGATTCAGCGTGACGTTGCCGCTGGTGCCGCCGCCAGTAAGATCCGTGCCAGCCGCCACACCGGTGATCGTGCCCTGCGGAGCAGTGATCGGTCCAGTCGACTTGTTACTGGCCACGACGGCAGCACCCGGCGCAGCCTGCACGAAGGCCGAAGGCGGCAGCCCACCTATCGTCTCCGCGTCTTTCGCCTTCAGTGCATAGGGTACCGCGACCAGCATCACCCGGGCTTGCTCGGCGTGACCTGAAACCTGCACGGCCAGCCACCGGGCTTCTCCGCTCACAAACAAATCAGCCGGAAGTCCGTTAGCGGAGGTCGCTCCCAGTTGCACCGCGTAGTGTCCCGAATTGTCGGGTGTGACATTCTGCGTCTCCATCCACAGCGGGGCGCCCCCCTCCTGGTCCGCGTAGAGCAAGAACATCACGCCAGTGATTCCAGTGGCGGGTCTGCCATTTGCGTCTTTCAGTATGCCGACGTAGTTGATTAGGTTCGGCACTGCACTGGACGGCACCAGATCTGGTGCGATCGTACTCTGCTGCGCGGTTAAAACTAGGGAGGCCACGCAGGCGAATATAGTCAGGCTGCCGACGCGAAAGAACTGGCGCTTCATGTTGCCTACCCTCGAAGGGAGTGAAATATCCGAGAGTTTATACTGACCTGCCGGATCTGTACACAAGGGAACGGGTTAGCGTAGTTTTCAGTTGGTGGTCTGCTTTCCGCGAACTGCAGGCGAATACTCATTTAGGATTGCGCCCCCCCCAATTTGAACCGACAAAATCACAGGGTTATGTGGCGAGACCGCAGACAACCCTCCCTTCCTGTACCACGAGTCATGGAATTCCTTTCCGCCGCGGAGGAGCGCGAAGGTCACAAGGTGGAGTGGAAGTGAACGGTCAACGTCCCGTGGTAGGAACTGGCGAGGTTATAACGGTGCCAGCAATCACGTTAGACGACTTCCTCGCTGTCGGCGGACGCGCGGCCTCTTTGCTTGGCCAATCGAATATGACGGAGCTGCGTGGATCCGAGACTTTAAAGCGACCGGTGGATCCGGTCGCTTTAAAGTATTCAGCCCAACACAGATCAAGTGCAGCTCGGTGCCGTCTCCGGCTGCAACCTTTTGGCGTCCACGCTCGGCTTTGGCAGTGTCACGATGTTCTTCAGCTGGCGATTAATCCACAATTCGACCGGAAAACTGTAGAAGTCGTGATTCAAGCGCACCCGGGCAGGGTAAGCTGTGAGATGTTGAATCGCTTTCGCAAGGCGGCCGTGGCCCGTAGTCGCGATGGGAGCACGATCAAAAGCGATACGCAAGTAATCGCGCATGGTTTGAACTCGTTGATGATCTTTTCCCTGAAGCCAGGGTAGGACCGTATAACGGGGGAAATAATCCACCCATCCTTCAAGAGACTTGGGAACTTCAATGCCCAGCTTTGCCGCCTGCTGAAAAATGGGTGAACCCGGATATGGTGTGAAAATGTTGGTCCAGAACTCTGCGCCGGGGAATTTCTGGCAGATATCCATCATGAAGCTGACGGTCTCGCGCCGTTCTTTAGGGCCCTCCCCCGGGAAACCAAAAATGATATTGAAAGACGGAATGACGCCGGCCTTGATACAGCGTTCCGTTGATTGATAGATATCCCCCAGAATCTGGAAATCCTTATTCATCAACTTCATCACTGTGGGAGATGCGGTTTCAATCCCTTGGCAGATCTGGTGCAGCCCGGAGCGGCGAAGCAGAGTCAACTCCTCGATGGTAAGCCGCGCCGTCAGATTGGTGGTGGCTTGCACGCTCCACTTGAAAGTGCTTCCGGCACGAACCAAGGCTTCTGCAATCTTCAACGACCGGTCGAGATCGACAAGGAAGTTATCATCAGCCATCCACAGCAACTCGAGCCGGTAACGTTTCGCAAGTTCCATAGTTTCTTCCACCACTTGTTCCACCGGCAATGCATTCCACTTGCGTCCATAGACTCCGGCGTTGGTGCAGTAGAAACAATTGAAGGGGCACGCGAGACTGGAAACATACATGGTCCACCGGCGCCCGCAAACTTTCTCGTATGCATCGAAATCCGCCAGGTGATAGGCCTTGGCGGGCATTTTGTCGAGCGTCTTCAACGGACGCTCGGGCGTGAGCTGCATTTTGCCATCGCGCTTGAAGCCGATGCCCAGGACGTCGTCGAGAGGCGCATCATCGCGCAGGCGGTCGGCAACCTCTAGCATGCTGTCTTCGCCTTGTGCCCGCACGATGATGTCCACGTAGGGGGCCTCGAGCGTCTGGCCCGGCAGAAGGGACGGATGCCATCCCCCCAAAATTATGGGGAAGTCAGGGTCCCATTTCTTTATCATCTTGGCGACATCCACCGTCTCGCGGATCATTGGTCCGGTCACCACGGAAATACCCAGGCACAGTGCGTCCTTCACTTCTTCCATGATCCGCTTTTTGTAGTTGGGCGTGATCGTCGAGTCGATAATCCGAATGTCGTATCCCGCGTTCAACAAGGGAGTGGAGATGGCGAGAATACCCAGGGGAGCGGTCGCTTCAATGCTTGAAAAAGAAGCGACAAAAAAAACGATCTTCTTCGATGATTTCACGGGGGTGCCTTTCAGCTTTTCACCTTGTCCAGACCTGCGCGCCGTCTTGCTCCTGGACAAATTCGTTTGATTTAACACTGGCCTCTAGTCGTGCGCTCAACGATGTCTTGCACGGCAGTCCGTATCGACCGACGATGCGGACGGCGGAGCTTTTCGGCGTAGAACCCATGGTCAAGTAGCCAAAAGGTACCAAGCCCGATTGCGAGAGTTGTCTCTAAATTGTCATCATTCTGCAAAATCCGCTTAGTCTCGTCTTTCGGCTCGTGCTTAAACTCTCTCCTAGCGCCCGCTCAACTTCAACTACGTTTTGGAAAATTACAGATATTTGACAATCGCGTGACAAATGGCTTTTGCCAGAAATCTAGGCTTAGGATTCCGGCGCCGGTGCTATTGTATTGAGTAAAATGTCCCGCAGCAGAAAAGTCGTACTGTTTTATCCGCCCTACGACGGACCTCCGCTTGGGGCACCTTTGTGCCTGCTGGCGCTGGCGTCTCCTCTGCTCGAGGCAGGATTCGAAGTCAAGTTAGTTGATAACCTGACCTCACCCGACTTCGAAAATGTAATCCTGCGCGAGGCCGAGGACGCACTCTGCCTTGGCATCTCCATCCTCACCGGCCCGATGATCGGCTCCGCGATCCGAATCGCGAAAAAGGTAAGGCTGACCCGCCCCAGCCTGCCAATCGTGTTTGGCGGTTGGCATCCCACGCTGGTTCCCGAGCAAACGCTCAAGCCGGATTTCGTGGATGCCATTGTGCGCGGACCCGGCGAGCTGACATTACTCGAACTGGCACAGCGACTGGCGGACGGCCAGGAGTTGCATGGTGTGCGGGGATTGTCGTTCAAAGATGACACCGGCACGCATCACGAGCCGGAGCGACCAGTTGCGAACATCAACGACCTGCCGGCGCCCGCATATCACCTGGCAAATGTGGATGTCTATGCCTCGGCCAGCGGCATCCGGCAGCTGGCTTATGCCAGCAGCGTGGGATGCCCCTACGCCTGCAATTACTGTACCGACATGGTCTTTTACAAGCGCCG
>DATNKA010001080.1:0-7989 GCA_035603655.1 Candidatus Acidiferrales bacterium
CGCTCATGGACAGCGAAGATGAGCTAGCAGCGGTGATTGGGCATGAGATCGAACATATTGACCACTACCATTGCGCGGACCGGGTGCAACAGGAGCAAGCACTACGCAAGATTCCGCTGGGAGGGTTGGTGGCATTGCCTATCGAAATTTTCGAGGCAGGATACAGCAAGGATCAGGAGCTTGAGGCAGACCGCGAGGGTACGCGCTTGGCCGTGCAACCGGGATATTCTGCCAGCGGAGCAATCCGCATGTTCGAAACTTTCGAGCGGTTACACAAGGAGTACCAAGCGAAAGCCAAGACGCCACAAGAGGAACTATCGCAGGTGGCTTTGGAGACGCTGGAAGGATATTTCCGCTCGCATCCGCTGCCCTCGGAGCGGATCGCCCAGATACAGAAGATGATCGCCAGTGAAGGCTGGTCGCCGCGTCCCGAGCGCGACTTGAGAATTGCGTACATTTTCTGGACTGCAAGAGCACGGAATGCGCTGGACGCGGGGAAGTATGCGCAGGCAGAGCAACTCGCGAATCAGTCTCTGCGACTGCGGCCCGATCAGCCGAAAGCTTTCCAAGTGATGGCACTTGCGCAGTTTGCACAGGCTGACTTTTCCGGAGCGGCGGCAGCCTACCGCAAGATTCTTGAGACAAACTCCTCGCTTCCGGAGATTATCGCTTCGTACGCTCAGGCTTTGGCGGCAGCGGACCGGAGGAGCGCCGCTGCAGAGTTTCGACGGTGGGCAGCGGACGTCAAGGGGGATAAACCGCGGGAAGTAGATGTCGCGGCGGCTGGTCTGGCACTGCTGGCCGGGGATGCCGATCCCGCGCACAGGCTGGAGATCGCACTCCAGCAGAGTGGCGACCTACAAGCACCAATACAGCTGGGTGAGTTGGGTTGGTGGCACTACTTGAATGGGGATTACCAGAAGGCGGTCGACATGTTGTCGGCAGTTGTGCAGCAACGCCCCGGCGACCTGAATCTGCGGCTCGGATTGGCGTGGGGGCAGATAGAAATCCGGCGGTATGGCGATGCGCTGCAGACGCTGAATGGCGCTATTTACGAACAGCAGATCCAGCCCGAAAGGGCGATGGTACGAGCGGTGGCAAACTGGCAGGCACAGGAACACGACGAGGCTATACGTGACTTCGACATCACGGTGAGCGGGCGGCCGGAGTGGGGCAATTCGAGCTGGGTCAAGGCGCTTTACTCGCCGCTGGTCGCACAAAGCACTCAGGAGATGCAAGCCGAGCGCGAGCGGCGAAAACAGAAGCTGAGGGCTGCGGCAAGTCGCTGAGCTGAGGAGCGTGTGGAACTACGAGCATGTCCTTCCCTACGTACCTGATTTCCCGGATTCCGGTCCTGCTGGGATTCTGTGATGCGCGATTTGGTCATCCTTTTCTTCCATTTCCTCGCTACCAAGGCTCGCTTGCTCGGATCGGGTAGGGTTCGTTCCGTAGTGGCGGAGTCACTTCTGGTTAAGTACCAACTCCTGATCGTGAATCGGTCCCGCCAACGAGCACCGAATCTGCCGGCGTCGGACCGGGTCATTACCGGCTGGCTGGCGTTGTGGGCGTGTCCCAGTCGTTTTGCTCCGCTCAGCCATTGTGCTGAAGGCGTCGAGCCTGTTCGGCTTTCACCAAGCTATGTGCCGGCGAAGGTACCGTCTGCTTTTCTCCCCAATCGCCGTCGCAAGCCCGACCCGAAAGGACCGAATGCAGAACTCATCCATGCGGATGTGGAAATAAAGCAACGGAATCCTCGCCGGGGTGTCCGCGAATCGCTGAACAGGTCGTCTGGGCCTTCAACGTGCCAATCGACAAAGACGTGGTGAAGGATTCTCGCCCATCGCAATCTGCCGGGGCCGGGCTCCGGATGGCACTCCCGGCTGACGTTGCTGGGGCACATGAAAGACAGCCTGGAGTATAGATCTGTTCCGCTGCGAGTGGGCCAGGTTGAAGACCCACTGGGTCCTGGTCGTCATGGATCAATACAAGCGCCGGATCATTGCTTCGGCGTCCATGCCGGTGTGTCTCGATGGGGTCGCACTCTGTCGCATTTCAACCGCGCCGTTCGAGGGCACCGCGGATTGCCAAAGTACCTCAGCTCCGACCACGATCCTCTTTATAGTTTCACCAATGGCAAGCCAATCTGCGGGTACTGGAGGCGAGAGAAATCAAGAGCGTCCCCTACGTTCCCTTGTCCCTGGCGAATTGACACTGAGGCGGGAAACGGCCAGATTCGCGAAACGCACTGCGATGAAGAACTCAAACTCCGAATGATTTCAGTCCAAGTCTTTTCGGCACGTTGCAACTGATATAGACCTTGATGTCGCCAAGAGCGAAAACGTCGCCGCCGAGTTCGGGTCGCTGAACCGTACGATCGAGGAGAGAAAGAAGCGCATCGACGCGGCCCTAGCCGGCCGCGCGCATCAACGCAGCCCAAGCAAGAGACTGCGGTCCAGAACTGCCCAAGGCCAGTTAACGACCGCGAAAACCAGCCAAAACAATGGACACACAGCGATCACTCCCCTCTGTCGTTCTTCGTACTAGCCCCTGTGGCTCTTATCTGGTTTCGCCGGGGTGATAGCCCGTACTGGCGGCTGTCAGCGGAAGTCGCTTCTCGGGCTGTTCCAGGAAATGTTTGATGATGAGGATCACCCTCTCTTGTTCCGAAGACAAGGCGAAGTGGCTCGCATCCGGGATCACTGCAAGCTCGGCGTGCGGGATGAGCTTCATGGTTTCAACGGAGTGTTCAAGGCGAACAAAATCGTGATCTCCTTGAACAATGAGAATCGGCGCGTTGATGGAAGTCAACTCTTCGATCGAGAAGCCTTTCCACCGAATGCTACCAACCTTTTCATAAATCTTGGCCCAGTAATTTGGATCGGGCGCGACTTTCTTATAACTTTCTCTCTGAAATTGGATGTCTCTGGTCTCAGCAGTAGGCGGTTCGTCATAGTGCGTGGTCTCAGGATTTAAGGTGTCCGAAAGAGGGGCAAAAGTTGCTGAATAGGTCGCCACACGACGAACCAACTCGGGATTATGAACTGCTATAAAAGCCGCTGTGTCCCCACCGTAACTTTCACCAAGGAAGTCGGCCTTTGCTATTTTGAGATATTTCAACAGACCTACCACGTCTTGGGCGTATTGCTCGATCGAAATCGGACGCTCCGGGATGTCCGCCGTGCGACCATTTCCTTGGAGATCGACCGTAATAACCGAATGATTTTGAACCAGCTCAGGGAATGATTCCCGCCCCGCAAATCCGAAGGCAGGCGGGATAAAAACGAGCGGATCACCGGTTCCCTCGATTTCGTAATACATCTTCAGTCCGTTGACTGGTGCGTATCCATTGATTTTCTTTGGATCGCCGTTGCGCGCGTTCATAACAGTTCTTTCGATTTGGCGTGAGTCTGTGCTTGGTCCGGGCTATTTCCTCCGATCGCTTGGGAAGCCACGAGCAGCAGCACCAGCATTGCACCCAAGAATCGGCGGATTCCGCTTACCTTGACGTAGCTCAATTTTTCATTGCTTCTTTAGGATGAGCATCTTCCCAGCAGTATTCCTTGCGTGAGCCACTTCCAAATTGCTCACGAAAAATTCCCAGAAAGTAGTTCCAGCCCCGCTCATGGCCTCTCGCGTCGTCGGTGTTCGGAAGATCGGAATGCACGAGGGTCATCAGGGTGTCTCCTCCCTGTTTCTTGAAGGTCACAGTAACCGTCGATTCTTGCCCCAAGGTATTCGGCGACACCCAGGTATGCTGAATCCGCTCCGGTCGCTGTACTCTCGTGAATCTTCCGTAATGGGCTGTTCCTTTCAGGAGCCAGTAGAAGAGCCCGTCCGTTTTTGGATCTAAAACAAACTTTTCGGCTGCATTCCAGGGATTGCCAGGGATCTTTGGATTGAGCCACGCATCGAACACCTCGTCGAGCGGAGCAAGGATTGTTCGTTCAACCTTAATTTCAATGGTCTTCGCCGATTTCTTCATTACTTCTTCTCCTTCTTCCGTTTGTCCTTAAAATACTGTTCAAACTCGTCGAGGCGCTGGTTCCAGAACCGCTCGTACTCATGAACCCATCCCGCCACCTGTCGAAGTGGTTCCCCTCGAAAAGATATGAAGACTTCCCGGCCCTGTTTCCTGCGTTCGATAAGTCCTGCTCTTTCGAGCAGCTTCAGGTGTTTCGTCACCGCATTTAAAGCGGTGTCGAACGGCTTTGCGACATCCAGGAAACGAGCAGGCCCATTTGCCAATTGCCCAATAATCGCCCGCCGGGTCGGGTGCGAAATCGCAGTCAATATGTCTGTCAATTGATCCATGATCATATTGCACCATAAGGTGTAATATGATGCAATCACAATTTTTGGGCGCGCAACTCGCACACAAAGTCATACAAGACCACGCGAATTTGTGGGCTGGGTTAAATTTCTGGAATGCTGACGGCTGCGGAACGCCGCAAACCATGAGAGTTCGTTGGGAGGTTCCGAAAGCGAAATCGAGTACGCTATTGCTACGGTGTCCTTCGCCAGAATTGGATCGTCCAGATCACATTGACTTCTCAATGAGCTGGCCGAAGGTTCCGCGAGAATTTCGGCCGACCACGCCTGCCGATGCCGACCCCCGGCTTTCAATCTAATCAATGACTTCGGGAAAAGAAGTGATTCTCGCACGGGAGTTGCGTCTTTTCTGGGCCTTCCCGCGTATATATCGATAGCATGAACGCGACTGCCTGTTATTTTGTGAATGCGATGGCTGCTGAAAACACCGAGATCGCCAGAGGCCTTCGACGGCGCGATTCAGACTTGCTTGACCAACTGATTGAGAAGTACCAGCACCGCCTTCTGCGCTATCTCCTACACCTGACCGGGCGACGCGAGTTGGCCGAGGACTTTTTCCAGGAGACTTGGATCCGCGTGCTCGAACGCGGCAGCCAGTACGACGGCCGCCACGAATTCAGTGCCTGGCTTTTCACGATCGCGCGCAATCTGGTCATCGACCACCTGCGCCGTAAGCGGCCCGCAAGCCTCGACAGCCTGGCAGGTGGAGACGATGCCATCCCATCCGACATTCCCGCCACCGGCCAGCTTTCGGCGTTTGATGCGACGGTTCAACGCGAGCAGAAGGAACAGATTTCCGCTGGCATGCAACATATCGCAGTCGAATACCGCGAAACTCTGGTGCTTCGTTTCCAGGAGGGCATGTCACTGGAAGAAATTGCCACACTAACCGGCACGCCTTTGGGCACAGTGAAATCGCGGATCTATCGGGGCTTGAGCGCCCTGGAACCATGGGTGAAAGGAGCCCGCTGATGAACACCGATCTCATAAATTCCGATCCTCATGAACGTGCGCGACTGATGATCTCGTTGTCCGGCCCGGAAGATGTTTCCAGTCGGGAGCGATCATGGCTGGCTGCACATCTCGGGTCTTGCCCATCGTGTCGCGAGTTCGCGGAGAGCACGGGCGAGTCTATTCGCTTGCTGCGCGGGGTTCCGATCACCGCCAGCGCACGTCTCATATCCATGACCCAACTGCGCGTGCGCCAGCGAGCGCTGGAGCTGCAGCGGCAACAGGAACGGTTCTGGGTGATCTGTGCTTGCTGTGCAGCGGTCACGCTCTGCAGTGCCGTCACCACAGCCTTGCTGTGGCGGGGGTTTGCCTGGATGGGCCAGCAGGCACGATTTCCCGCGCTGGTGTGGGAAGGAGGCTTTGTCCTGATCTATCTGATGCCAGCGCTTCTGGTGGGAATTCTCCTGCTTGCGCGAGGAACTTTTCTGGCAGATCACAACCGCAGCTATCAGGATTGGTCGTCATATTGATGACCGCATGGAGCTGCGCGTCAACCGCAGTTGATTTCGAGGGAAAGACTCTGGAGGTTTGAAATGCCGGTCATAAATGAAACTTCAACACGCTTTATGGATGAGGTCCGTATTGTCTCGCCTTGGGCCTACCTCATCGCATCTCTCGGCTACGTGGCGGCAGGCGCAGCCGTGGTGTTCGCCACTCTCACGAACAAAACTCCTGATCCTTTTTATAGGCTGCCAATACTCGTGCCGCTCGCAATCGCTGGAGGAACTTTGATCGCGTGTTACATCCTGCTCATCGGTTACGTCAACCGCGACGCCGGCCGCCGGGGCATGAGCCGCATAGCCTGGACGCTGCTAGCAATTTTTATCCCTCATGCGCTCGGCATCGTCCTGTATTTTGTTCTGCGCAAGCCACGCATCTTGAACTGTCCGCAATGCAGTGCGGCGGTCGAACCCGGGTTTGGTTTTTGTCCTCGATGCCGGTGCCGGTTGAACGCCATCTGCCCGCAGTGCCAGCGCGGCGTGAATACCGCCGACAAATTTTGCCCGTACTGCGGCGGCGACCTGGGGACTAGTGTCAACACTGTTTCCGTACCGCTTTCCAGTGAAAACTGAGGGGGAAGAATGCGAGTGTCAATATTGTTGGTTCATGTTTGCGCTGGAATCTTAGGGTTGTTTTCCGGGACTGCCGCACTGTCTTTCCGAAAAGGTTCACCCGGCCATGTCCTGGCTGGAAAGGTGTTTGTGGCATCAATGCTGACCATGGCTCTCGGCGCGGTGTATCTGGGAATCGTGAAGCATCAAACAAACAACATCGGTGGCGGAATCATAACCTTCTATCTGATCGGAACGGGGTGGTTGACCGCGAGGCGCAGAGAGGGGGAAACGAGCCGTATGGACTGGATTGCACTGCTGTTTCCTTTGGCGCTCGGTATCCTCACCTGGATGAACGGTATTAAAGTTGTGCGCAGCGGGGCGAGTTCACAAGACGGAGTTCCCGTTGGAATGAGTTTTTTCATGGGTTCCATCTGTCTGCTTGCTACTGTGGGCGACGTTCGCATGCTCATACGCGGTGGAGTTCTTGGAGTAAAGCGCATCGCGCGGCATCTCTGGCGCATGTGCTTTGGGCTGTTCATCGCAGCCGGGTCATTTTTCATGGGCCCCTCAAACCGCCCGCTGAGATTGCTTTCGGCAGTGGGGCTCGGGCGACACCTACCTTCGTCATTATTTAGCACCAACTTGTATTTAATTCTCAGCATACTCCCACTGGTTTTGCTAATTTTCTGGTTACTGCGAGTTCGCTTCACTGACGCTTTCAAGGGAACGTCGATGCCACCCGTTAACGACATTTCCGCATCACCGACATAGCCTTCGTTCTCTCCTTTCCCTTAGACGAGGGACCTGCTTGTGCGGAGCGTGCGTTTTCTTGTCCAGGTGGATTACTTCCGGTTAAGAACGGCAACCCGGAAGTGATCCTGAGGAAGAGCGAGCATTGCCGCCGCAAAGCAATTCCCTCCTCGGGTCTGGGAGCCGGCAATGTTATGGAATCAATTGCAACTCCTTGATCCGGTTAGTGAGCGCAATTGCCTGATTACGACAATTGGATTTGGAACGGTGTGTTTTGCAGCGAAGCGGAACAGATTCCCGAAATCAAAACCCTGTGCCATTCTGTAAGAAATCGAGTTTGCGTACGTCTTAGATTAATAAGGTCCGTTATCGCAGACTTCCTCTAAAGGGGCTGGTCACTATGAGAAAGGCGCGTACGCTCGGTTTACTAGTTGTCATCGCACACTGGATCGTTGCAGTCTGGCACCTGTTCCTTGCGGCAAACATTCTTCCAGCCCCAGACAACCAGGTCAGCTGGCTGGCTATCGTCTTGATATCGTCTGGACACTTGTGTGTCTCCATTGCGTTGTGGAAGCTCAGCGATAAGCCCTCTGGGTTGGTTTTATCGATGTTCTTTTTGGCCGCAGCAGGTGCCGATCTCTACGAGCATTTCTTGCATGCGTCTCTGAACAACGTTTTCATGGTTGCGTCCGGCCCTTCGACTGCTCCGTTCGAGGTAAGTGTCTTCGTTCTTCTGGTGCTTGAGATCCTGGGATGTTTTCTTGGAATCCTCTCGTTCGGCGGATGGCCGCATCCGAAGCCAGCGTAGCTGGCGAAACATCGCGATTTTACCTATTGGCCCGTG
>DATNKA010001081.1:0-2247 GCA_035603655.1 Candidatus Acidiferrales bacterium
CGACCGTTTCATCGGCGAACTCTCCTACGGCGGTGGCGGGGTGAACCTTGTGAACGTTCCTTTGTTTGTTGAGACGATGCCCTTCGGTGGCACAGGATCCGCCGGGATGGGACATTACTACGGAAAATACGGGTTCGATGCACTCAGTCACGCTAAGTCCATGCTGATCTCCCCGCCCGACGTCGCGATCGAGCATCTCTATTCGCCCTTCAACGACGCTAAGAATCAGGCGCTCAAAGGGTGGTTCGAATACTAGGCGCATGGGCAACAGCATCCAACTCGGGCAACGTGATCGTTTCCTGACTCCCCAGATCTGCATTGGCTTCAACGCTCTGTGAGGCTACAGAGAGTAAATTGAGGAATTCTCGCCTATAATCTACATAAATAATGTTCTATAACTAATTTATTGTATTTGTATTTATCTGGCTCCCCGGGACGGAACCTAAATCAGCGAAAAACATCGAGAATTTCCTAGCCGTTCCGGTAAAGAGTTGGTAATTCGGTGAGCGTTCACAGTTATTACCCTCTAATTGCTTCATATTGCCCCAGTCCTATGACTGGGGCCTTTTTGTGCCGAAGCAAAAATCGTCTTCAAGATCTCGCGGTCGAAAATGGCCTTGGCGCTACCCGCCAACAGCCGCTGGGATCCAGGTCAATCACTGCAAAAACCCGAAGTGCGGCAATTTCGGAGTTTCGCCGCTGCATGCTCGCCCGAAACGAGGCCGCCGGCCTGCGGGTGCTACCGTGCCGAGCCCTGGAGACTATACGGTCGTTGCGACGGGGAAAGGCAAGCCTGCTCTTAAATGTGGCCTTTGCCCCGAAATTTTCCCTATGCAGAGCAATCTCGCAATTGCGGAAGAACTGCTGCGCATTAGCTCCTTCCTCGAACCCGACTGGCCTGCCTGCCCGAGCTCGAGTTGCGAACTTTATGGTAAATCGGGCGAAGAGTTCAGCGCGCGTTACACGCGCTACGGCACCAACGCGCATGGCACGCCGAGATACAAATGCATGGCTTGCTCAAAGGTATTCGCTTCCGGCGGCAAGGCTGACAAGCGCCAGCGGGAGACGCATCAAAATCGCGACATTTTTACGCATTTGGTCAATACCGTACCTATTCGGCGAGTGATCAAACTTCTCAACCTATCGACGTCGGTGCTGTATGCCAGGCTCGATTTCATCCATCGCCAGTGCTTGGTGTTTGTCGCAGAGCGGGAAAGAACCTTGGTGGAGCGGTCGGACCTCGGCAAACGCTATCTTTCTACGGACCGGCAAAAGCTCATCGTCAACTGGTCCTCGCGCAACAAACGCAAGAACACGCAGATCTTGTCGATCGCCACTGCAGACCAGGTGACTGGCTACGTTTACGGCGTGCACTTGAATTTCGACTCAAAATTGAGCAGCGATGAAGTGGAACAGGATCTCGTCCGTTTCGGTGACCAAAAGCTCGACCTGCCATTTCGACGATATGCCCGAGTATGGCTCGATGAGGATTACGAGAGAGCTGCGGCCAAAAGTGTGAAACGGCGCAAGAAACCTGCACCCGTGCCAGAACTAGCGGGAGCTAACCCCAAAGACCAACTCGCGGCCACTGTCGCGCAAAGGTACCGAGAAGCCACCGGTCGCGCGGACATTGACGCCGGCGAAGGCCCTTCGTTTGATGCAGGAACACCCGCGGCGGGCGTCCTGCTTCACGAAAACACTGTGATGAGCGCGCATATGCAGTACGTTACGCGACTTCTGTGCCGCGCCGAAAAACTGCGGTTCTTTATGGATCAGGAGTCCGGACTGCGGGGAGCGCTCATGGCGGCGGTCCCCGATAAGATCTTGGATCGAACCGTGGACGGTTTCTACGTTCAGGTCAAGAAAGACGCAACGGTCGGGCAAAAGCGAGCATTGGTACAACGATACAGAGCGGCTTTCGAGGAAGCTTGCGGGGCGAACGTCGGATTGACGCCGCACCAGGTCAAGGTGCTCATGGTGCGCGAGGAAATGACGCGGCTCCGGACTATTGGCCAGTGGAAGGACAAGTGGCTACGTCACCCGATTGCTGACATGCGTGAACCTACCAAACTAGTGCATTGGCTGACCGACATCGACGCCGTGCAACAGGATCCGCGCAAGCGCGAAGACCAGCTTAATCACCACGCCAGTCTGTACCTGAAGGCCTCCCTTACTTCTATTGATAGGTTCTTCATGCAGGTGCGCCGGGCACTCACGATGGCCGAGCGCGGCGTCATCAGCGCCTCC
>DATNKA010001082.1:0-5510 GCA_035603655.1 Candidatus Acidiferrales bacterium
CGTCATCCCGCACACGCCACAGGTCGAATCCCTCAACGCCGGCATCGCCGCCAGCATCGTACTGTACGAAGCCGAAAGGCAAAGAAGGTAAACTTACCCACCGAGGCAGGGCGTCACGAACAATCGCAACGCAACCAGATAAGGTCTTGGATCGGAATCGCCTCCGAGCGGAGGCAAAGCTCTTTGGCGTTTTTTGAGGTTTTCTCGGTGTCTCTAGTGGCTCTGTGGTGAAATGATTTTCCATGGGACTTTTCGAGTCCATCCCGAACCCCGCCGCCGATCGCACTCGTCCCCTAGCCGACCGCATGCGCCCGCGTACGCTCGACGAGTACGCCGGCCAGGAACAGTTAATCGGTCCCGGCAAACCTCTCCGCACGCAAATCGAGCGCGATGACACCGGCTCTCTCATCTTCTGGGGACCGCCCGGAACAGGCAAGACGACTCTCGCCAAGATCATCGCCAACATGACCAAAGCGGAGTTCGTCGAATTCTCCGCCGTCCTGGTTGGGATCAAAGAAATTAAGCAGGTCATGGCCGACGCCGAACGTGCCCGCCAATACGGCACTCGCACCATCGTTTTCATCGATGAGATTCACCGCTTCAACAAAGCCCAACAGGATGCGTTCCTGCCTCACGTGGAAAAAGGCAACATTCGCCTGATCGGCGCCACTACCGAGAATCCCTCCTTCGAGATCAATGCCGCCCTGCTTTCGCGCTGCCGGGTTTACATCCTGCAGCCGCTTTCTGAAGATCAGATCGTTCGGCTCCTCAGGCGTGCACTTACCGACGAAGAACGCGGCCTGGGGATGATGCAGTTACGCGTGTCCGACGAGATCCTCAAGAAGATCGCCAGCTACACCAGCGGCGATGCCCGGAGCGCCTACAACGTGTTGGAAGTTGCGGCCGGCCTGGCGCAGCCGTCCGGAACTCAGCCTGCAGAAATCACAGACGGCATCGTCCGCGACGCGCTCCAGAAACGCGTGCTGCTCTACGACAAAGCCGGCGAAGAACACTACAATCTGATCTCGGCGCTGCACAAATCCGTGCGCAACAGCGATCCCGACGCCGCCCTCTACTGGCTCGGACGCATGATCGAAGCCGGCGAAGATCCGCTCTACATCGCGCGCCGCGTCGTTCGCATGTCGGTCGAAGACATCGGCCTCGCCGATCCGAACGCGCTCTCACTCTGCATGGCCGCGCGCGACGCCGTCGATTTCATCGGCATGCCTGAAGGCAATCTCGCGCTCGCGCAAGCCGTTGTCTACCTTTCCGTAGCGCCCAAATCCAATGCGCTCTACACGGCGTATGGTGACGTGCAGCACGATATCGAACAAACCGCCGCCGAACCCGTCCCACTGCACTTGCGCAATGCCCCCACCAAACTGATGAAGGGTTTGGACTACGGTAAAGGCTATCAATACGCCCACGACGTCGAAAGCAAGGTCGCCAACATGCAATGCCTCCCGGACAATCTGCGCGACCGCGTCTATTACCGCCCGACCAAGGAAGGGATCGAAAAACGCATTCGCGACCGGATGGACGAGATCAAGCGCCTCCGTCTGCCGGGAACCGCAGGCCCTAGCGGTCGCCAAAACACCGAGTCTTAGCGCCTCCGCTCAGCATCGAAAGAATACCGTTATTCTGTCAGGGGTTTGACCATGGCCACGCTTCCCTCAAATTTGTTCGACGACGTTTTCCCGCCTCGGCCCCAACTCGACACCCAGGTAGAAAGCCTGCAAAAACTGCAAAAGGCTGCGCAAAAGATCAGCTCAATTCTCGACCTCGATCAGCTTATCGATAACATCGTGAACGAGGTATCCCATTCCTTCGGCCTTCTGGAAAGCAGCGTCTATCTTCACGACGAAGCTCGCGGAGAGATGGTAATGGGTGGCGTCCACGGCTGTTCCTTGCACCGCAAGGGTTTCCGGCTGAAGATTGGCAAGGAAGGAATGGTCGGCTACGTCGCATCCACCGGCCAGATGCGCTATGCCCCGGATGTGCGCAAAGACGAATATTATGTCGCCTGTGAGCATTCAACTCATTCGGAAGTGGCGATTCCACTTCACGTTGGGCAACGCCTCGTAGGAGTGTTCACCGCATCTCACCCCGATCTCGACGCTTTTCCCCGCCAACAGCTCAGGCTCCTTCAGGCCCTGTGCGATCACATGGCGGTCGCGATCCATAACGCACGCCGCTTCCAGTTGGAACGTAGCGAGCGCGAAGCCATGAGTCTCGAAGCTCAGGAAGCTCGCGCCATGCAGCAAGCTCTTCTACCCAAGGCCTCGCCTTACGTGCCGGGCTTTGCCATTTCCGGTCTCAGCATTCCTGCCCGCGCCGTCGGTGGAGATTGGTACGACTTCATCCCATTTCCCGATGGCCGTTGGGGATTGGTACTAGCCGATGTCTCCGGAAAGGGCACTGCCGCCGCGCTGCTCATGTCAGCCACTCGTGGAATGCTGCGTTCTCTGGCGGAAGCACGTTGCACTCCCGCCGAGGTTCTAACCAAACTCAACAGCTTGCTGGTGGAAGACTTTCCCGCGGGGAAATTTGTCACCCTTGTGTATGCCGTTCTTGATCCCGCTTCCCGCAACCTCACGTTTGCAAGCGCAGGACATTTGCGTCCTCTTTTAATCGACGAAACAGGACCTCGCTTCCTCGACACCGAACGCGGACTGCCGCTCGGCTTGAGTTGCGGAGACTATTCAGAAAGCACTGTCGCTCTATCTCCGGGTTCGCGTCTCGTCTTCTACAGCGACGGAATCAGCGAAGCATCCAACTTAGAAGAAGAAGAATACGGACTGGACCGCCTGGTTCAGCACGTCTCCTGCTCTCAGGCTTCCGCGATCACCATCCTGGATGATGTCAGGGCCTTCGCCAACGGCGTGATCCTCAGCGATGATGCGAGCGTGATATTCCTCAAGGTCAGTCCTTAGAAAAGTCAGTGGGGAATGCGGCCCATCAGAATTGCTGCATTTTCCTGAAGGATCATGCTCCTCAAGAATCAACGAATTAAAGAATCAACGAATTAAAGAGTCTAGCGACCCATCAGCACAATCCTAAGCCCGGTTTATATTCCTCGCTTCGGCCCGTCGCCGCAGTGAGCGGGGGGCGGAGTGAAGAAAATGATAAGGGTGGCGAGCGCCAGTACGGCCACGATGAAGATGCTGCCTTCCGGACCAGTCACTCCGCCGCTCCAAATGGGTTTCCCCACGGGATGCGTGGCGAGGAGATGGTGCTGTACCATAGTTCCGCTGTCAGCGACGCCGTAGAGAAACGACTGGCCCCAGTCCCACGAGGTGTGGAACCCAATCGCCCACCATAGAGAGCCGGTGCGCCAAAGACTGAAGCAGAAGACCATCGACGCCAGGCCAGCAGAAAGCAGTCCGATCGGCGACTCGCCCGGGTTGCTGCCGTGGCCGAGGCCGAAAAGGATGGAGAAGATGGCGGCTGCGGTCCAGAAGCCCAAGACCTTGCTGTAGCGGCTTTTGAGTGCCAATTCGTAGATGCAGCTCAGACCGCGAGTGAGCGTGTACTGCAGGTAGCCGCGGGTGAGGTACTCCTCGAGCAGGCCCACCAGGAAGAAGCCGAGCAGCCAGATTGTCCCGTAACGGAAAATGTCGCTGCCGTAGAGCAGGCGGTTATCGATGACCAGCAGTCCGCTCTTCCACAGCGTCACGATAAGCAGCGAAAGACAAGTAATACCCCAGCCCAGACCGGCCAGAAAGTATTGTGGGAATGTGCCCCGGCCCCCGAGGCCATAAACGGAGTTGGGGCGCCGCTCGATCTTCGACATAATCCAGGTAATGAAGAGGACAACCAGAAAGGGGACGAACTCGCTGCTCAGCGAACGCGAAACGGACAGTTCCGCGCCAGTGGCCTTCGCCGCCTCGGCAGCGGGCGGATGGAGTTTGTGACCAATGATGTTTGCACAGAAGATCAGGGCAGCAAAAAGAGCGATGAAAATGAGCAGGCTCCATCCCGCCCGCAGTCCGTCCTTCCCCATGAAGATCTTGTCGAGGGCCGACGGCTGCGTAGGAATAATAGGAGTGATTGATGTGGGTGAAACGGGTTCGGAGGGTATCAGCGCTGCGTCATTGTTCAAAAGGGGGGCCCTCGTGGGAAGAGTCTATCTTATTCCTTAGTCCCTGCCGTCTCAGCGGAAGCGCTTCCGATGCTCCTTGAGAATGCAGCGGTCCATCACGACGAAGATCCCCGCCTGGCGCGCCTGCTCCGCGGCCTTCTCATGAATCACATCCTCCTGCATCCAGATCGCCGGAACCTTCAATTGGATAGCCTGATCCACGACCTTTTCTACGAACTCGGGCCGGCGAAAAATGTTCACGATCTCGATCTTCTCCGGCACTTCCAGCAGCGAAGCATATGCCTTCTCGCCCAAAGCAGATTCAATCCAAGGATTCACCGGGATGATGCGATACCCGTGGCTCTGCATGTAGGCGGAAACCCCATGACTCACCCGCATCGGATCATCAGAAAGTCCGACCACCGCGATGGTTTTTGCGCGCTTCAATAACTCAGTCACGGGATCAGTTGGGGCAAGCGCTGCTGTCATTTTGTTTGTCGTTGTTAGCAAGCGCTTTGTGCGCAGCGAAAGCTTTGCCCCGAGCGGAGTCCAGGGAATCTTGTGCGAGCCGCGCGGATGTGCCGCGTTCTTAGCGACCCACAAATCGCGCGGGCGGCTCGCGTCTCTATTTCTTGTTGGCCGCGTCCAGCTTCTGCTTGTACATCTTCAATGCCAGCTTGCGCACCGTTTCAGAAATTTCTTTGTTATTGGAGATGTTCTTCAAATCCTGCACCATCAAATGTTTCATCAGACCTAATCCCAGATCCAGCGGAGTGCGTGGATTAGCCACCAGATTCCGCACCACGATGTAGTTCTTCATGAACCGTCGCTTCAGAGGAATTTGCCGCAGCACCGCTTCTAATACGTTTTTCTGCAGGGCAAACTTTTCCACTTCTCCGTCGGAAAGTTTCGGCGCTTCCAACACCGCCAGCGCAACCACCTTCGTGCCGTCGCGAATCAGGAGCGAGCGTTCCTCTTTGTTGCCCTTCAGCGCCAGTTGGATGCGGCCCTTCACGTCCAGTCGGTTGATTTTCTGCATCGAGTTGTCGCGCTTGGCTGGCACGGAAGGTTGCGGAACCGCGCGGGCAGAGGTTGCCGCAGCCTCAGGAACGCCAGCCTTCGTGGCTGCAGCCGTGCTCAAAGGAGCGGAAACTTTCTCGGCTTGAGTTGCGATGTCCTGCATTGCCGAAATCGGAAAATAATCAGCTCCCAGCAGGTCCATAATCCCGCCGATCGGCTGAAAAGGCTTGCCCTCTTCCGCGACAACCTCGGCGGCGTGCTCGGCAAGATAAGCGGAAACGGTTTCTTCGGGAACTTCTTCCTCTTCGGCGAGGGCTGTCGCGGCCGGTTCGAGGGAAGGCTCAGCGGACGCTTCGAGTTTTTCCCCTGCCATGTCGCGAGTGATCTCAGGCTTGCCTGCGCTTCCACT
>DATNKA010001083.1:0-3103 GCA_035603655.1 Candidatus Acidiferrales bacterium
TTTGTGAATCTGACAGCGGCGCGATCACACGCCGAAGGTAATCAGGCTCGACTCGAATGTCGCTGTCGTTAACAAGGATGTGGTCATAACGGGCTTCAGTCGTCATCTGCGCCAGGTTGCTCACCTTCACGTTTGCACCAAGGATCGTCGGACACCTCAGCAACCGAATTCCGCGATCCGGAAATTCCCGCTGCAGTGCTGTCACGCTTTCGATCGCAGCATCGTTGGGATCGCTCACCCCGAAGATGATTTCGTATTCCGGATAATCCTGCCGGCAGTGGCTGCGAAAGCTTTCGTAGATCTCGGGATCGGTTCCCTTCAGCGGCTTAAGAATCGAGACAGGTGGAAAGGCATGTGTGGATCGTGCACCCGCTTTTCGCTCAGCAATAAACTTCGACGCGCTCCAAAGACAGAGCAGGTAGTAGAGCGAACTGGAAACCATGCCGACGGCCGCGATGATCTGAGTTATGGTGAGGATGAAGTGCATCATGCGCAAGCGCGAAGCCGACTATTCGTAACGCAGCGCTTCAATGGGATCCAGATTCGCCGCCTTCCACGCGGGATAGATGCCGAAGACAAGTCCGACTCCCGCGGCAGACGTAAAACCGAAGACCGTCCAGAACATCGACATGCGAGCCGGCAGCGACGGCCAGAACGCTGGAATAATTCCGACGATGATCGCACCCAGCAGAATTCCAATCAATCCGCCGATCGCGGTAAGAATAATCGCCTCAAACGTGAACTGCAAAAGAATGTCCCGCTTGCGCGCGCCAATGGCTTTTCGAACCCCGATTTCCCGCGTCCTCTCGGTGACGCTGACCAGCATAATATTCATCACACCAACCCCGCCCACGATGAGTCCTACGCTGGAAATTGCGAACATCCCTACAAATAGCATGCCGGTGAGCTGGTTCCAAACATCCGAGATCGAATCCGAAGTAAAAACCGCAAAGTTGTCCGGCTTGTTGGGGGGAACCTTGCGACGGCGGCGCAACAGTTCGCGAATTTCGTCGATGGCCTTCGGCATGTCGTCGTGCGACGTTGCCTTGACGCTGATCCAGTGCTGCTTCAACTCCGGATGCAACTTCCTCAGCGTGCTCAGCGGAAAGATTGCCTTATTATCTTCGGGATTCTTTCCTCCGCCAAAAACCGACTTGACCTGTTTGGCAACTCCGATCACGGTAAAAAGCTGGCCTTCAATATTGACTTCTTTGCCCAGAGGGCTGTCATTGCCAAATAATTCTTCGGTAGTATCCGATCCCAGGAGCACCACCGGAGACCGGTGTTCTTCGTCGACTTCGCTGAACCAACGACCGGACGCGATCTGCAAATCGAACACTTCTTTAGCGGAAGATTGATCGCCCTCGAGGATCGTATTCTTGGCTCGCTTGTCGCCGTATTTCACGGCAAACGTGCCCACCCCCAGTTCTGGCCTGAAATAACGGAGGCCGGCGGTGACCGCTTTCACGTGCGGCAATTCGCGAATCGCCAGAGCATCCTCGTAGGTGAGTTCTTTGCGCGTGCGCATCTCTTCCGTGGGACGGCCGAAGGTGAAGGGTTCGATATGAAAAGCAAAAATAACATTCGAACCGATACTCGAAACCATGTCGCGAACGTTGTCGTCCAGGCCGCGCCCGATGGAAGATACGCCGATGACCATGGCGACGCCAATCACGATGCCGAGGACGGTCAGCGAAGAGCGCAGCTTGTTGCCGCGAATCGTGTCGGTCGCCATCTGGACGATCTCGCCGAATTCATCTTTGTGAATCATCTTTGCGAATCATGGACTACGTTTCAAACCTCAGGGCAACAATCGGATCCAGTTTCGCGGCCTTGCGTGCGGGATAGACACCGAAGAATACTCCGACGCTGG
This sequence comes from Candidatus Acidiferrales bacterium, assembly GCA_035603655.1. GTDB lineage: Bacteria > Acidobacteriota > Terriglobia > Terriglobales > Acidobacteriaceae > Sulfotelmatobacter. The sequence continues at coordinate 1,874 of DATNKA010001083.1, forward strand.
CGGATACCACCAATCCAGCCGCGACGGCCCAGAGTTTGATGGCCGAGGGCATCCCAATCAAAAAAGTAACTAGCAGGGCGATGACCACGCCCAACAACACACCCAGAGAGCCGCCCGCGAGGGCCAGCGTAACAGACTCGATCAGAAACTGAAGCAACACATCGGTACGCCGTGCCCCCAGAGCCTTTCGAATGCCGATTTCGCGCGTACGCTCCGTAACCGAGACCAGCATGATATTCATGATCACAATTCCGCCTACCACCAGGGAGATGCAGGCAATCCCGATGGTCGCGATGAAGAACGTCTGGCTGAAGTCGGTCCAGATGCCGAGCAGGCTGGCATTGGTTTCAATGTCAAAACTGTCGTCGCCGCCGGGCGTGTCATGGCGCTTGGCCCGGAGCGATGCGCGCGCTTCATCCACGGCCTCGTTGAGCGGCACACCCGCGCTCTGCGCCTTCCCTGCAATTCGGATGCTGGTGTTGTGGACACCATATTGTTTGAGGAAGGAGGTGATGGGAATCATTACGTAATTATCGGCACTCTGCCCCAAGGTCGTGCCCTTCTTCGTGCCTACACCAATCACCTGATACGTCCAGCCATCGAGACGGATTTCCTTTCCTACGGGGTCCGTGCCCGCCATCAGATGGTCGACGATATCGGTCCCTACGACGGCGACTGGAGCGCGGTTGTTCAAGTCAATCTCGTTGACCATGCGGCCGGCGCTCAGGTCGGTATCGTAAATGGGAGCCATGGACGGAGTGATTCCCCGCACCGACGTATCACTGATGGATTGCTCGGCATATTTCACGTGACCGGCTTCGTTCCGCACAACCGCGCCTATGTAGTCACAGTGACGGCAGGCATCGGCCACCGCCTGATAGTCCTCCATGGTCAAGTCTTTGCGCTTCTCGCCTTCGAGGTAATGGTCCACGTTGGTGACGGCCGGAGAAACTTTGAAGATGATAAAAACGTCGGCGCCCAGATTGAAAACTTTCTGCGCCACGTAATCGTTGATACCGGAAACAAACGTGACCACGGCGATCACAGCGGCCACTCCAATCACCACGCCGAGCAGCGTCAGCACAGAGCGCAGCTTATTCACCCACAAGGACTGCAGCGCGATTCGGATGGCTTCGGCGATGTTCATGGATCGGGCTGCAGCTTTCAGGATTCGGACTTCGGCACAAAACCGACTTTCGCCGCGGCCGCTTGTCGATCAGTCTACCAGCA
>DATNKA010001084.1:0-3291 GCA_035603655.1 Candidatus Acidiferrales bacterium
GGAAGCATTGAAGGTCGGCGCCGAAACTTATGAAGGCGAGCTGGAGATGGATTATTTGTCGAGACTCTCCCCGGTAAGATAACCCACGAGTGGTATGGCAATAGCTCACCAATAGTCACACTGGTGTGTGTTCATAGATGCTCCTGCGAACATATCCAGCTTTGTCCTTTCTTTGTCGCTGAACTCGGAATCCGCTAGCGGAGCAGGTTCACTCGCGCGAGATCCATGATTTCATCACCGTGTCCACTGAGCACGGCCTTGAGCATGAAAATGCCAAAGCCCTTGACTTGCTCATAGCTGATCGTTGGAGGCATCGAAAGCTCCTGGCGCGACACCTGAACCTCGACTAATGCCGGTCCATCGTGTTTAAGAGCCTGCGCGATCGCCGGTTCTACCTGGTTTGGAGTTTCGGCTCTCAGACCAAGGAGGCCCGCTCCCTCCGCAATCTTTGTGAAGTCGGGATTCTTAAGGTCAGTTGCAAAATCGAGAAAGCCTCCGGCCTTCATTTCCAGCTCCACAAAGGCGAGCGAGTCATTCTTGAAAACGACGAGCTTCACCGGCAAATTGTGCTGCCGCAATGTAAGCAGTTCGCCCATGAGCATCGCCAAGCCACCATCGCCCGACATGGAGATGACCTGCCGGCCGGGATGGCTGACTTGTGCGCCGATGGCCTGCGGTAGTGCATTTGCCATGGAGCCGTGGTTGAGAGAACCAACGAGCCGGCGCTTGCCATTCATCCGGAGATAGCGCGCCGCCCAGATAACTGGCGTTCCAACGTCGAAGGTGAAGACCGCATCATCGGATGCGAGTTTATCAATCACGCTTACGACGTATTGTGGATGGATAGGCTTTGCGCCGGAATCGCCGCTTGCCAGCTTGTCCAGACCCTGGCGCGCCTTACGATAGTGCTCGACCGATTCTTTCAAATGCTCTTCATATTGATTCTGCTGCAGCCTGGGCAACAGCGCTTTCAGCGTGGCCTTGGTATCTCCAACAAAACCATAATCAACTTTGCTGCGACGCCCTATCTGCTCGCCTCGAAGATCTATCTGCACGATGGTCGCGTTCTTGGGAAAAAACTGCTGATAGGGAAAGTCGGTGCCGAGCAGCAGCAGCGTATCGCAGCTCATCATTGCGTGATAGCCGGATGAGAATCCAAGCAGGCCAGTCATGCCTACATCAAACGGGTTGTCATACTCGATGAACTCCTTGCCGCGGTAAGCGTGCACGATGGGAGCCTGCAGCTTGCCCGCGAGCTCAACCAGTTCGCCGTGAGCTCCGGCGCATCCGGCACCTCCAAAGATGGTCGTTTTCTTTGAGCGATTGAGAACATCCGCAAGCACACCGAGTTCGTCATCGGATGGGCACACCGTCGGTTTCGGCGTGGCAAATAGCAGCCGCGGTTTTTGTTCAACCGCATCTCGCAAGGCCACATCCCCCGGAATCACAACTACTGCAACGCCACGCCGTGAAATCGCGGTCTGGATCGCAATCTCGAGCACGCGCGGCATCTGCTCTGGCTGCGAGATCAGCTCCGAATAATGGCTGCACCCGGCGAAGATCTGTTCCGGATTAGTCTCCTGGAAATATCCACTTCCGATTTCAGCGCTGGGTACTTGCGCCGCGATGGCCAGAACGGGGACGCGGCTGCGCTGGCAATCGTACAGGCCATTGATCAAGTGCATGTTTCCCGGCCCGCAGCTTCCGGCGCACACCGCCAATTTGCCAGTGAGATGCGCTTCTGCGCCGGCCGCGAAGGCGGCTGCCTCTTCATGGCGCACGCCAATCCATTGGATGTTCTCGCGGGTGCGAATCGAATCCGTGATGCCATTGAGCGAATCGCCCGGGACGCCATAAATTCGCTGAACGTCCGCTCCCACCAAGACGTCTACCAGCAGGTCAGCCACTCTCTTTGCCATTGTCATTCCTCTCCCGAACCTGGTTGAATTCCTGAACTCGCCTGCTTGCTGAAAAGCGGCGTGAAACGCAGGCAGGTTTCACGCCTGCAGCGCTGAAACCCGCAGCGCCAAAAAAAAGCGGCAGAAAAAGTGTGCCACTCCGGGCATTACCTTCTCAAGTCCTTCAGCGTTTTTAGATCATCGACGACGTATGCCAGGGAAGCCCGCATACCTTTTCCACAACGGATGGGTGCCAGGTCGGAGATTTCTTCGTTTCCGCAAACCGGCAAGGTCAAAGAACCTTCACCGATCCACGCTTGCTCGATCTTCACATCGCGCGGAACGTTCTCGACCAGCTCGTGAACTGCCGGCTGGTCCTGCTTTTCAGCGGCAAGACGCGGACAGTGCAGGAGATTAACAACAGGTTTCTGCTTCAACAGCGCCATGTCGGTTACCGGCTCTCGCAGCGTAACAACCGCCTCGGCAAGTCTTTGTCCGGCGGATGTAACGGATCCAGCGAACTTCGATCCCGCTGCGAGGGCGGGACCCGCCTTTCCTGTCGCAGCGTGATACCTTGTCTGGAATACCTGGCCCATGCGCTTGGGATAGCCCTGCGTCCAACCGCGGGCAACTGCAGCGTCGTTGTCCACGAAGATATATGGACAGTAAGCGACCGGTTTGCCCTGGTATAACGCATCTACGAGGATGAGAAACTCACGGTACTGGTAACGCGCGGGGTCAAGATATTCTTCGTCGTTCCCGCTGAACTGCCAATCGTAGAAAAGAGCATTGGCGTGACCATTGGCGGAGCGATCGGGGTCGAGCCCGGGAGGCAACACAGCCGCCACGGCAGAGGGCTCCGACCAGAATTCAATGTTGAGAAAGTCGGAGGAGTAGTACCAGGGTGGAGGCGGATTCAGGGTCGATTTGCCTTTTGGAGTGAGTGGATAATTGAAGCCTTTAAGCATTTCAGATCTCCGAATTTAATGTTTTATTGGCGGAACTCGAGCAAATCTTGCACATCGACGAATTTACATTTACCCCGTGCGCTTTCCGGCGTTCGGAGCGGGCGAAGGAGAACGGTTAGAGTCTTCGCGGCCTGAGCGGGATGGACTACAACCCCACCGATATCTCCGGAGCCAGAGGGACCGGTCATCAGAACGCTGTATTGCCTTTGTTTGAAGTGCGGGTGTTCGTATGCATCGTGGATATTCGAAACGATCTGCTTCGGGTCTAGCAGGACCACGAGATCATGCGCCAGGAACGCGATTGTGTTCACTTGCAATTCGATGTCGGAGAGCAGTATAGAACCGGTTTCGGCCACACCCATGGGCGACCGCAGTATGCAAACATCGATGGTGCTCGCCTCCGGCCAATGGCTGAGGCTTGCCGG
>DATNKA010001085.1:0-7525 GCA_035603655.1 Candidatus Acidiferrales bacterium
GCGGTATAGATGTTCTGGTTCCGGTCGCCGGTGTTGCCAGTCGTTGACTGGGTGCAAGCCGGACGCTGTTGCGTTGGATCGAAGATGCTGGTTGAGGAAGTGCCGTAAGTGGGCGGCGTGTAGTTGGCCCAGTTCCCGTCGGCCGGTGGAACCACGTCGCGATTATCGGCCCATACTACATGCGTGAAATCAGGATCGCTCGCCTCGTTATTAAATCGCCAGGTACCGTCCGAATTCGCGATGAACGTTGGCCCGGCAACGTCGATGTAATCCCCGAAAAATGGAAGCGTTCCGCTCTGGAACATGGGCAGGTTGGGAGGATCAACTTGTAGCTGCTGAATCTCCGGACTTGCTGGCACCGAGCCATAGGGGTAATCGGATACCGGTACGGAAGGAAAGAACGTTGGTGGATTGCCGGGCATTGCCTGCGCCGAGCGCACGTCGAGTGTTTGCCTGCGCGCATCCGATGAGTAAGGGGCTGTAGGATCCTGAATGTAGTTCCCGAATGCCGGAAAATCCGAGCCTCCCCCATCGTTCTCAAGTGTCTGGGAATATTGCCCGGAGACGCCCAGCGGAGTGTATATCGCGACCAGATCGTCATCGCGGAGGTCGTACCAGGCAACCGTCAGCTTGCCGGCAGAAAAGGCCATGGCAGGAATGATCTGGTGTCCGCGGTTGGACCACGGATCCACCGCCTGCGGCGCACTCCATTGCAGCGGCACATTCTTCGGATTCGATGTTGGCATGCCCGTCGCCACGATGACGCGAGCATCGCCTCCGGTGGTGCTGACGTTACCCACATCACGCTGCGACCACGCGACATAAACGTGGCTGGCCGCGTCCACCGCGATCGCAGGATAGTCGTTGGTGCGAAAAGAAACGGAAGTCTCGCCTTGATCGAACGGGTTGATATTTGCCACTAGCGTCGGCTTTGTGAAAGTGCTTCCTCCATCGAAGGAGGCGGCGTACATGATGGCGTCGGTCTGCGTCGGGTTTGTGGAAGCGAAGACGCGCCAGGTGATATACAGCGCGCCGGTGTTGGGATCGATGGCGAGAGCTGCTCCCTGGTTGGTCTTGGCCGTGCCGCTGATTTGCACGGGCCGCATCCAGGTGAGGCCACAGTCGATGGAACGGGAGTACAGGATCGCCGCATTGCCGTTGCTCTCATCGCCAGTAAACTGCGTCCAGGCGGCATACACCGTCCCCGCACGAAAGATCTGGGTATTTCTCAGTGGCAGAGCGGGGACGATGCAAGCTCCGGACCATGACCGTGGAATATCGACTGCAATCGAAGGCTTATCTTCGAAAAGATTCGACGTTCCGGTATCCACAACAGTGGTCCAGAGATACCGAATGGAATCGCCGCCCTCCAGATTGTTGTCGTCGGTGTAGGTAGCCACGAATACTTTGTTGGCGCCGCCCTCCTGACGATTGAACGCCAGACCGCTGTAGTAAAGCATGCCATTCGTGCCCGCCCGCACCGTGGGGTCGGCTCCAGCGCCCAAACCATGAATAGGAGATAATAATCCTCCCAGCGACCGATCCTGCGGGTATCCGGGGACCAGCGTGCTGGTCCATGTCTGACCGCCGTCGAACGATTTGAAGAGTCCGAGCCAGGCGTCGCCGGTCGGTTCGACCGCACCGTTAACCAGGGGAAGATCCACGGAGCGATAGTCGTTGGCGCCGGCAACCATGTGCAGCGGATTGCGCGACGAGACCGCCATCGAAGGCTCGTTCTGGCGCTGGAGAAAGGGATCGCCGCCAGGCCACGAGGTTCCCGTCACCATGTTCACGTTGCCCCCGACTTGCTGCGCGCATAGTGCGGAGACGGATACCAGAGACAACGCCAACAGTGACAATGCAAATCGAATGCCGGATCGTAAGGCCAAGGGATCCCCCGAAGGTTTTTAAGAGTGACACACACCGATCATCGAAAATATGCGCGGTTCGCACATTCCGGAATACCACTAAAGTGCTATCGCGTTGAACCTCCCTGCCCTGAAGGGCGGAGATTCCCAGACTACGCACAGCGCTACTCCGCTCACGTTGGTGTCTAGTGGCTCATTCCGAGCCGATATGTTGACTACTGCGTTGTGGTCTGCATTGTCCTGATACGCACAGAGCAGGCACGCAAGAAACGAATATCTTCTGCCGTCCTCGAGCCCCAATCTTCAGGTTTTCTTCAGGCGGTAGCCACTACAATTGTTTCTAAAGACTGCGGAAGGTGCAGATCGTCGCGGCACTGCTGAGCCAGTCAACCGGTAGATGCTAATACTCCGGCTGGCCTCCACATCGCCGGCCAGGGCAGGAACTTTGAGGACGAGCCCGGCAAATCGGTAGCAGAAACCTATCCTCTACGTACTGAGGTCTCCGCCTGAATGATGTCCGGTCGTGTTCTCTTCGTGTTTCTATTTAGTTGGGCCATTGCCGGACGCCTGCCGGCACAGTCTGCGGCCTCCCCGTCTCAGGCCGCTTCTTCACAGCCGTCGTCCGATTCCCGCACCATCGCGATAGCTGTTCCCAATGGCACTCCGCTGCAGATCGCCCTCGACAAGGAAGTACGCGTCCGAAAGGTTGGCGAGCCGATTTCAGGGCGCGTGGTGCAGCCCGTCTATGTCTTCGACCGTCTCGTCATTCCCGTCGGTACCGTAGCATCCGGCCAGATATCCTCTATTTACCCCGTCCCAGGCCGAACGCGAGCACTAGACGCCTTGAATGCTAACTTCAGTCCCACACACAAGCTTGCCGTCGCATTCCATGAACTCGTTCTGCCCGATGGCCGTCACATCGACCTGCACGCAACCGTAGTTCCCGGGTCCGGACAGGTTATCCGGCTTGTTACCGCAGACGAGCACAAAAAGAACGTCGTGAAGGATGCCGCCGCCAAGAAAATGGCTCAGGCCCGCGCGCAGTGGAACGACGCCATGAAACAGGTGAAGTCGCCCGGCCGGATGCACCTCGTCGTGCGTTATGCCGTCGCGCAGCTTCCAGTGCATCCGCAATACCTCGATGCCGGGACCCTATACTCGGCAGAAGTGTCGCAGCCACTCGAGTTTGGAAGTGAATCCGTCTCCTCCAAAACTCTGTCGATGATCGGCATCGAGCCTCCGCCTGGAAGCCTTGTCCACGCCGTCCTCCTGACTCCGCTAAACTCGGCGAGCACGCAGAAGAGCGCCGACGTGGAGGCCGAACTCTCACAGCCGCTCGTCGACCAGGGACGGCTCATACTTCCCGCTGGAACTCACCTACGCGGCTCCGTTCTCCAGGTGCGGCCCGCCCGCCGTCTGCATCGCAACGGACAGCTGCGCATCGTCTTCCGCGAGGTCATCCTTCCCAATGGCTCCGTTCAGACCGTGGATACCAGCGTCCAGGGCATTCAGTCCGACTCGGCAGACAATGTTCAGCTCGATTCCGAAGGCGGCGCCAAATCGACTTCTTCAAAGACTCGATATGTTTCAACCGGCGCATCCGTAGGCCTGGCTCTGATCGGACAGGGCGGACGAAACGATGTCGGAGACGCAGGTCCGACTGCCGGCGGCGCGACCGGGTTCAAGCTCATCGGACTGATCGTGGGCATCGCCTTTCGCTCCCACACCTACGCCATCCTTATGAGCGCCTACGGTGGAAGCCGGTCCATCTATAACAACTTCCTTGGCAGAGGGCGAGACATCGTCTTTCAGAAGGACACAATCATGGAGATCGGCTTCGGCAGCAGAACTTCGCTACCCATGCCGACTACGGCGCCCGGAGAAGTACGATGATGCGGGCGTCCACCCTGTCTGCGGCGTTCGCAATTGTCATTTTCTATTTCTACGCCGTCGGCGCACACGCACGAGGTGCCGGGTCTCAACCTTTCCCGCCTCAGTTCAAACAATGGGTGACATTCGCTGCCCCCGCCACGCAACGCCAGCAGCCCGCGCCAAACTCCTCCGGCGGGTATACTCTGCACGTCGACGCCGATGAAGTCGTCCTGAACTGCACTGTGCTCGACAACAAAGGAGAACTCGTAAACGACCTGTCCAAGACCAACTTCAAAGTATTCGAGGAAAAAACTCTCCAGCGTGTCATCTCCCTGCAGCATCAGGACACTCCTGTTTCCATCGGTTTGCTCGTCGATAACTCGGGTTCCATGCGCCCCAAGCGGCCCGCCGTATCCTCGGCCGCACTCGATCTGGTGAAAGCTTCCAATCCACAAGATGAAACTTTCGTGATTAATTTCTCCGACCAGGCTTACCTCGATCAGGATTTCACCTCCGACCTCGGCGAACTACAGAACGGGCTTGCACATCTGAGCCTGTCCGGTGGTACCGCACTCTACGACACTGTCGTGACCGCCGCCGACAAGATAGAGCGATCCGCCAAGCGCCCCAGGAAGGTACTGATCCTTATTACCGATGGCGATGACAACGCTTCGAAGCTCACGCTGGATAACGCGATTCATCGCGTGCAGGACATGCAGGGGCCCATTATCTACTCCATCGGACTGATGTTTAGCGGTGGCGAAGCTCGGCATGCCAGGCGTGACCTGCGAGCCCTCTCGAGCGAGACAGGAGGAATCGCTTTTTTCCCCGGCTCGCTGAAGGATATCGATTCGGTCGCCGCCGAAGTTGCCCGCGATATTCGCAATCAGTACGCCATCGCATACCACTCCGCCCGAGCCTCGGTTGACGGCTATCATACGGTTGAGGCGCACGCCCAGGGACACAGCAAGCTTACCGTTTATACCCGGTCCGGCTATTTTTCGAGACAGTCTTCGTCCCCCAATCCAAAGACTGATATGAATTGACTTGCAGCCCACAACGGCGAAGTCAAACAAGCCATTCACCAACCAGTCGATGTGACTACCCCTGCACCCGAAAACGATGGCCGGAACGGTTACTGTTCATGATCCAGTTTTTGGCCATCCGGTCCGACCTGAATTTCCGAGTGCTTTTTCCCGGTTCCCAACCTGGGGCTCATACGCTACGATTTTGCGGTGCTTCATCAATGACTCAATCTCCGTGATCGCGGCTTCCCCAGCCAGCGCGCGGAGACTACCGAGCACACTCCCAGGCAGGGCGTCAGGTGGACATCCTCCTCTACTTCGAGAAGATTGCCTTGCGGGGTCGATCGTCAGATCTTTCGTATGACCAGCCACCATCGATTGGACTTCATACTCTAGGTTTCCTTTTTCGACATCCTTTGCATAACCAACAACCGTTGCGCCAGCACCTTGTGCATCAGCGGTTCTCTGTACGGGCTCAGAAAGATCGGATTTCGCAATCCGCTGTTCGCAATCGAGACACTCGCTATTGCCCTAAGGATAGTTGCCGTTAACCCATTCACTGATTTCATTTCACGCCCTCCTTGCCTCACACTATAAGGATGAAACCTGAAGGCTGACTTGAACCAGGATGAGGTCAATCTGGAAGGACCGATCGCTCGGAAGCGGCCATAAACGTCAGTGGGTTAAAATTTGGCGTATGCGAGTGCAAATGCGCGCCCGGCAGATTGCGAGAATTTGTGCAATGTGGATGCTGATCGCGCATTGGGTGGCCGCCCAGACGCCAGCGCCGCCCAATACTCCGCCCTCGAATGGCGAGGACCTACAGCTACACACCTACCTCGAGCATGCTGCGGAAGCGATGCACAAAGGCGACAACGCAGCCGCGGCGAAAGATCTCCGGCTCGCGTTAAAGATCGATCCGCATTCACTCGCCGCGCTGAACAATCTGGGAATTGTGCTGGCCCGGATGGGCAGACCTGCCGATGCGATTCCCTTATACGAAGAAGCGCTGAAACTCCACCCTGACGACCCTTCGACAAAACGCAACCTGGCCATCGCTGACTTTAAAGCCCAACGCTACTTGCCGGCGTGGCGGTTGCTTCGGCCGATGGTGACCACCTATCCAACCGATTTTCAGATTCTCGATTTGGCTGGCCTCTCGCTCTTTGCTCTTGATCGTTATCCCGAAGCGGCTGAATATCTGGAACGCGCGAACCACGTCGAGCCATCCGACATGGAGACCCTCGACATGCTCGGCAAGGCATATCTGCGGATGAAGGATTACAAGGCGCTTACCAGTGTTTTCGCTCGAACCATGCAGATCAATCCAAACTCGGCATCGGCTCACATCATGATGGGTACGGCCTATGACCAAATGTCGAATCGACCCGAGGCCGTCAAAGAGTATCAAGCGGCGGTAGAAGCAGACCCGAACTTCATGGGCGCGCATTCCGGCCTGGGCTTCGAGTATTGGCGACAGGGCGAAAGCGAACTCGCCGAGAAGGAGTTTCGGGCGGAACTGCAGCGCTTTCCGAGCGATCCTGTCTCGAACTGTATTCTCGGTTTGATCCTTCTGGAAAAATCCCGGCCGGCCGATGCCGAACCTCATTTTCGGGCCGCCCTGGCTGCGAATCCTCGGTACTCCGAGGCTCTGTTCGGTCTGGGAAAGGCAGAACTGGCCCTGCAGAATCCTCGCGCCGCGGTTGAGCCGCTTCGCAAAGCTATCCGGATTGATCCCAACTACTTCGAGGCCCACTTTGTTCTCGGCACCGCGTTGCGGCAGCTAGGACGGAGCTTGGAGGCAGCGAACGAACAGAAGATTGCGCTCGATATACAGGAGAAACGCAGGGCGGCAGCGATTAAAAAGAACGAGAGCCAGTGACGCGTTGCGCAAGAACATTTGATCCTTGCGGATTAGTCAGGAGAAAAAAGCGCACGCCGAGGCGTGCGCTTTTGGTAGATGGTTAGACGCCGGCTAGAAGTTGACCTTGGCGCCAATCTGCACGTTGCGCGGATCGTGCCATCCGTTGACCGTACCGAAGCTTGCCCCGTCGTCCACGTTTGTATCGACCGTCGAGGGATTGCCGTGGTTGAAGGTGTTGAAAGTCTCGAGACGTAGCTGCAGTGCGACCCGTTCGGCGAATCTTATGTTCTTGATCAGAGACATGTCCCAGACCTGCAATCCAGGCCCATAAATTGCGCCCACTGGGGATGTGCCGAAGTGCCCCACTGCGTCGGTGAACGCTGCCGTGTTGAAGAATCGTGCCGCAGTTTTCGGACCGCTGGCATCGCCGATCTGATCGGCGCGGACCTGAACCGTGCTGAGAGATCGCGTCATACCCAGGCCGCCAGGATAGAGTGGACAGGAAGTAGTGCTGGCGCTGATGACACAGGCACCAATCGAATAGGGAACGGTAACCGCAGCCAGCGGATCCGAGCTTTGAGTGATCGAAAGCGACTGGCCCGTCTGGATGGTGGTGATGCCAGAAATTTCCCACCCGCCGAGGACTTTGCCGACAAAGCCCTGCTGGTTCTTGTAGAACGGCAGATCGTATACATAGCTGGCGATGAACATCTGCGGAGTGTTCAGCGTAGATGGGCCGTAGCTTTGCCTGAAATCATATGTGTTATAGGTGGCCAAGTCGCGGTCTTGGGGGTTCGTCGTGAGCAGCCTCGACCAGGTGTAACCAAGTTCCACTGTTAGGCCCTTGCTGAAGCGGTGGTTCAATGAAGCCTGCAGGGAGTTGTAGTTGCTGGTGA
>DATNKA010001086.1:0-3898 GCA_035603655.1 Candidatus Acidiferrales bacterium
CTATGGAGCGGGGGCCCGTCGTTTATGTCGGCATTCTTGCAAGGAGGCGGAGCTAGCTATGCCGACGGAGTCACCTTTCACGGCTATACGAGCCAAACAGGGAAAGGCGTAACACTTCCGGTGCCCCTGCCCGAAAGTACGCAATCGACCAACGCGCCCATCCAGGAAATGATCACCTCCTTTCGCGAAGTCGCCGACTCGAACGGAATGCAGGGCAAACCGATCATGACGACCGAAGGAGGTTGGGGAGTCGGTGGTGTGACCGATCCCGATATGCAAGCGGCCTGGATTGCGCATTATGAACTGGTTCAGGCCGGGCTAGCCGCCAGTAACAACCTCCAATTTCAAACCTGGTTCACGTGGGGTCAGAGTTCCTCGGGAACTATCGAGACTGCTCAAGGAGCGCCTACCGGGGCCGGGAATGCTTATCAGCAGGTACGCAATTGGCTGCTTGGCAATCAGGTCTCGCCCTGTACGAACTCAGGAAATATTTGGGCGTGTCCCGTGTCTGCCAATCTCGTAGTCTGGGATTCTTCTCAGAATTGCAGCAACGGCGTGTGCACTACTTCAGCCTACACTCCTCCGGCAGGCTACGATCACTATATCGACACGACAGGCGCAGCGAACTCTATCTCTGGGACGATCGCCTTAGGCGTGAAACCAATCATGCTGGAGAATTGGTCTACCTTGGCGGTGACGGTAGTTTCGGTCGTCGTGACACCGGCAAACCAATCTCTGGCTCTGGGGAGTACCCTCCAGTTGACGGGCATCGGTAGTTACAGCAACGGGAACGTGGAAAGTTTAACCAGCTCCGCGAACTGGAATTCGTCGGCGCCAGCAGTTGCCACAATTACCAACTCCGGTCTAGCCACGGGCGTGGCGGCCGGAGTCTCAATCATCAGCACCACCGTGGATGGAGTTACAGGCACCGCCACTCTCAGCGTCGTGCCGCTGGCGCTGGTTTCTGTCACAGTCTCCCCAGCTAACGCTTCGATCTCGGTCGGAAACATGCGTCAGTTCGAGGCCATCGGTACATTTAGTGATGGCAGCACACAGAATTTGACGAGCTCTGTAAACTGGGTCTCGTCCGCTTCAGGTGTCGCCGCAATTAGTAACAGCGTCGGTTCCCAGGGTCTGGCTTCCGCAGTCACAGTCGGAAGCACCATCATCCAGGCGTTGATGGGCGCTTACACGGGCACGGCCACTCTAACAGTGACTCCGGCCGTTACGCAGGGCACTCTTACGCAGTTCCTGACCACTTGGGGCGGCCTGCAGCGAATGTACTACCTGTATATTCCCAAAGTCGTTTCGCCGACTCCGAGTTTGGTTGTGTTCCTGCATGCGACCTACGCCATGCCATCCGTACCTCTTGCCCTGGTCCCGCAGTGGGAGGCGATCGCTGACCAGTACGGTATCTTCATAGTTTGGCCCATCTCGACCTATGAACCGAGCATCCAGTCCTGGCGATGGGACTGCGACGGCTGCGAATCTGGTTTTGCAGTAGCGCCGGATGACTCGGGATTCATCCGCTCGGTAATTCTATCGATGCAAAATCAATATGGCGTCAGCCCGGGTCAAAGCTTTGTTTCCGGAATGTCCTCCGGTGGCTTCATGACGCAAAGAATTGGGATGGAACAGAGCGACCTGATCGCCGCCATCGCACCTGTTTCCGGAGCCCAGTACATTCAGCCCGTCGGAACCACCTTCATCCCGCCTGTCGTCCCGAATCCGATCTCGGTCTATCGCTTGAATGGAGATGTCGATCCCGTTGTACCCTACTGTGGCGGCACTAAAGGATTCTGGGCTGGCGTGGCAGCTTACAGTCCTTCGATGGATCAGGACTTGGCCTTCTGGTCGGGTAATCTAGCGAACTCGTGCACCACATTCGCCCAGTCCCAACCCATGTGCACTGAGGGCGAGCCCACCGAAGGAGTGAACGGGCAAGACGCGACTGGATGCAAGGGAGGCACCGAAGTGATCTTTGAGCGGGAGGTTGGTATAGGGCACGAATGGGTAGCGGGGACCGAAGTCAACGTCTGGGCATTCTTTCGGACTCACGGAAAGTAATTACCCCTTCTTTCGAAACTGTCGATAAATCTCCTTAGGCTCTGTTCTCGCCAGTGTAGTCAATCACAATCGTGCCTTCGAGACGCATTTTCACGCTTCGCAGTAGCTTCTGGCAGCGCCCGCCGTAGTGACCGTGACTACACTCTTGCAGTACGCGATCAGGGTCGCGCACCACCGCTTCTGTGGGCGACCCTCACGGCCCGAGAGTTAATTCTATGAGCTGACTCTCTGGAAACTGAGGGTCAGATCCCAAGGGAAGAAGTACCCGTCCCGCGTCCGGCGACAGCTGCAATCTCGTTGAGCATGCCGCTGAAAATCCAGCGATGCACAGGATAAAGCATGTACCAATAGAGAAGCCCTGCCAATCCGGCAGGATCAAAAATAGCGGTCTGCCGAATGACGGAGCCTCGGCTATTTGCTTCCACCTCGAACTGCAACCACGCGCGGCCCGGCACTTTCATTTCAGCGACCAGACCGAGTTCGTGGTCCGGCACAAAAGTTTCCACACGCCAGAAATCCAGAGCGTCGCCCGCGGAAAGTGTATGAGGATCGCGACGGCCCCGGCGCAGTCCCACACCCCCTACAACGAGATCTAAAAGGCCCCGAAACCGCCAGAGAACATTGGCAAAGTACCAGCCATTCAAACCTCCGATGCGCTGAATCGGAGCAAAAGCTGCCGCTGGCGAAACCGATACTTGCATCGTTCGAGAATCGACGAGCCTGGTGCCAAACTTCGTGCCACCCCATGACTGCGGCTTTCCCGCTGAGGAAAGAGCGTCGCACCAACTAGTCTGCGCGAATTCCTGGTCTTCATGGTGAAGAGCTCTCTCTATCGCTTCTCGCAAACTTTTCGGCCTGATGTTAAAGGCGGTCAAAGCCGAGGTGTCGTGCACCAGAGTTGGGTTGCGCATACTATCGATGAGCTTTCGGCCAATGCGGGCGTAAACAGGCGTGATTAAGCCCAACCACAAACTTGAGAGGCGAGGCGTCAGGATCGGAACCGGGATCATCCATCGGCGGAGGCCGCATTGACGAGCATACTCCTGCATGATCTGGCCGTAGCTAACTTGGTCGGTGCCCCCGATTTCGAAAACTCCACACTGCTCCGCCGGCAACACCAAAGCGGCCACTAGGTACGCAACCACATCTTCGACCGCGATTGGCTGGGCTTTGACGGCAACCCAGCGCGGGCAGATCATCACCGGCAACCGCTGTACCAGCGCGCGAATCATTTCGAATGAAAGACTGCCCGAACCGATCACAATGGATGCGCGAAATTCGATGGTGGGGATCCCAGAGCTTCGCAGGATGTCTGCCACCTCGTGGCGACTGCGCAAATGAGCGGAGAGCGCCTGGTCCTGGTTCCCCAAGCCGCCCAGATAGACAATGCGTTGTACTCCAGAATCGCGCGCTACATCGGCGAAATTTTGCGCGGCTTCGCGGTCTTCCTGTTCGAACTTACCCGAAGACCCCATGGAGTGAACGAGGTAATACGCCGTCTGCACTCCTGCCATCGCCGGCAGTAGTGAACCGCGATCCAGGCAATCTGCTTTAATGACTTCCGTGGAAGGAGCAACTCTTGCTCTGAGAAAATCTGGACGTCGAGCCAGGCAACGAACGGGCCAGCCCTCTTTCTCCAAATCTCTTAGCAGGCGTCCGCCGATGTAGCCTGACACTCCCGTTAACAGGACGAGCGGCCGATGATCCGCGCCCATTAGATCCACCTCATTCGGCCCACAGTCAGGCTGGCGTGATCGTAGCATCTGCCGGATCATTTGTTTCTCACGAAAGGTCAATGGCCGAGCACTTGAGTTTGTGCTCCGGCAGGTTT
>DATNKA010001087.1:0-3742 GCA_035603655.1 Candidatus Acidiferrales bacterium
ATTCAAGTTGCCCGCGGCGTGTCAGTACTTAGCGACACTGAGAGTGTTCTGGCTGATGTTGATGGAATCGCCAGCAACGTTATCGTCGCCGCCGCCGCACAACTCAAATGTGTTGCTCGTTCCTTTCGTCAGAACGCCGTCTTCGGGTTCGACAATCCACTGAAATGTGACGGTCAAGAAATGGCCCGTGGGTTTTGTAGCGATGTCGTCCAGGTTGGAGGGCCCGTAGACTCCGATTCGGCACCCCGTGTGGTTCACGTCGAGCCCGGCATAGTATATGTCGGCTGTTTCTACGAAGTATCTGGCGCTCCAAATCACAACAACCGGCTCCAGGCTGGAGGGTTCGTCGGTGCTGACCGTCTCACCCCAATCCGCACAACCGATTCCATTTAGACACGTGTTCTTGAAAATCTGTGGTTTGTCGGTTCGAAGCACCTCTTGTGCAAAGGCCGATCCCGATCCTGCCGCGATGAGGCAAGCCAGAATTGCCGCGAACACAAAGCTCTCGATCAGTTTCGAAGTGGTTTTCATTTGATTCTCCTTTGAAGTTTTCATTTTGATTTTCCTCTGTTATTTTCTTGGGTCCGGGGCACTTTTCATCTGCCCAATCCCGTGCTCATACCAGAAGGCGGAAAGCGCGAGGGAATCGCCTCATCAGCCTGGGGAAAACTTTCGCAGGGCGGGTTAGGTCGCCATCTCCGTCAGACGGCGTGCCTCTGAAAGGTGCATTGAAGCGCTACGCTCACTTCAGACACTATCTAGTCGAGGGGTGAAGCTGTGATTGACCACTATGGGGCCTGCGAATATGCTATTAATCCACTCTCTAAAAGGGGCAGACGGGGGGACGACATGGCCGAAGACCTGTCCGGTCAGGTCACCGAACTCTTGCAGCACTGGAGGCAGGGCGACGAAAAAGCTCTGCACGCGCTGGTCCCGCTGGTCTACAAGGAGCTGCGTCGGCTCGCCCACTACCACCTGCAATCCGAACGCCCGGATCACACCCTGCAGAGCGCGGCTCTGGTTCACGAGGCCTACCTCCGGCTGATGGGCGCTCAACCGGTCGATCTGCAGAACCGCGCGCACTTCATCGGCGTCGCTTCGCGGCTGATGCGTCAAGTCCTGATTGACTACGCTCGCGAACGGAAAGCGGCCAAGCGTGACGGGGGATGCAAGATAGAGTTCGATCATCTTGACGCCCTAGCCGTCCATGACGATGCCGAACTCCTGGCATTGGACAATGCCCTCGACCAGTTGTCTCACATCGATGAGCGACAGGGACAGATCGTAGAAATGAAGTTCTTCGGGGGCCTGACGGCTCCAGAAATCTCGGAGGTGTTGGGAATCTCCCGAGCTACCGTGGATCGCGACTGGGCTACGGCACGCGTCTGGCTGTATCGCCAAATGAGCAAAAGCGCATGAACCCCCAGCCCTGGGAACGGGTCAAGGATCTGCTGCATGAGGTCATGCAACTTGCCCCTGAAGAACGCTCACAGTTTCTCGATCAGAACTGTGGTTCCGACGATGCGCTGCGTGCCGACGTGGAATCGCTTCTTCTTGCCAACGCAGTCGTCCGCTCCAGCTTTTTGCGATCTCCCCCGTCAGCCGGCGGTCTGGGCGTAGAGGATAAGGAGCAGATCGACTCCCCCGTTGCCCTCGAAGCGGGGCAGGTTTTCGCGCAGCGCTTTCTACTCGTCCGTAAGCTTGGGGAAGGAGGCATGGGGCAAGTCTGGCTGGCCGATCAGACTTCTCCTGTGCGACGGCAAGTTGCCCTCAAGCTGATCAAGGCCGGGATGTATGACGAGACGGTCGTGCAACGGTTCCTGGCGGAACGGCAGTCGCTGGCGATCATGGAGCATCCAGCCATCGCCAAAGTGTTCGACGCCGGAACCACGGCCCAGGGGCAACCATTCTTTGTGATGGAGTTCGTGCCCGGCCTGCCGATTACACAATATTGCGACCGCAAGAAGCTCAAGATCAGCGATCGGCTGGAGCTCTTCATCCAGGTGTGCGAAGGTGTGCAACATGCCCATCAAAAAGCCATTATCCATCGCGATCTAAAACCGGCAAACATTCTGGTGGTGGAGGTCGATGACAAGCCCGTGCCGCGGATCATCGACTTCGGTCTGGCCAAGGCCACGACGCCTCCGGTCGACGGCGAGAGTCTGTTCACGCAGATTGGGCACTTTCTGGGGACACCAGCGTATATGAGTCCCGAGCAGGTCGATCCCAATGTGCGGGATATCGATACGCGCACCGATGTTTACTCGCTGGGAGTTGTTCTCTTTGTGCTGCTGACCGGGTTGCGGCCATTTGAAACCGAGCAGAAACAAGCGCCGGACGAGTGGCTGCGAAAGTTGCGCCAGGAGGATCCGCCGCGCCCCAGTGCCAAAGTCAGTGCCGATCGAGACACATCGACCGCTACGGCGGCGGCACGCGGCACCGAGCCCCGACAGCTGGTGAGCTTGCTGCGCGGCGATCTGGACTGGATCACGATGAGGGCAGTAGAGAAGGATCGCGCTCGCCGCTATGGCGCGCCTTCCGAACTGGCCGTTGACATTCGCCGCTATTTGAACCATGAGCCGGTGGCAGCATGCCCGGCAAGCGCTGGCTATCGCTTGCGGAAGTATACTCGGCGGCACCGAGTGAGCGTGGGGGTGGCTGCCGGATTGGTGCTGCTGCTGGCGGCGTTCTCTATTTTGCAAGCGGTACAGTTGCGCCGGATCACTCGGGAGCGCGACCGCGCCAACCACGAGCGCGATCGCGCTGCGCGCATCACCGATTTCATGACGAACATGTTCAAGGTATCCGATGCGAACCAGGCGCGCGGCAATAGCGTTACTGCCCGCGAGATTCTCGACAAGGCCTCGAACGACCTAGGCAAGGGTCTGGCGAAGGACCCTGAGGTTCAAGCCGAGATGATGCGGGTAATTTCACGCATTTACGGAAGTCTGGCACTATACGCTCGCGCTCATGAACTGGCACAGCGTTCTTTGGATACTCGGTTGAGACTACTCGGACCGGATGACCCCAAGACGCTGGAGTCGATGGCCCAGATGGCCACCGTTCTGATTTACGAAGGACACTATCCCGAAGCGGAAAAGCTGGAGCGTCAAGCGCTGGCAGGCGAACGCCGCGTTCTCGGATCCGACGACCCGCTCACCCTGGAGACCATGGATCACCTGGGCGTAGTCCGTGGATACCAGGGACACTACGACGAGCAGGAGAAACTGGAACGCGAGGTGATCGAGCTCGGCAGTCGCAGGTTGGGTACGGAGAATGAGCAGGTATTGCGAGCGCTGGCCAATCTGGGCGCAGCGCTCTGGGATCAGGCCCGCTACAGGGAGGCTGAACAAGTCGATCACCAACTGCTTGATTTAGACCGCCGCGTGCTGGGAGCGGATGACCCTCGAACCCTGTTAGTCGCGGGCAATCTGGCATTGGTCATCAAGTCACAGGGCCGCTTCTCCGAAGCCGAGCCATTGTATGGCGAAGTCTTGGCCGTCCAGCAGCGCGTGTTGGGAACCGAACATCAGGCCACGGTCTTCACCATGGAAAATCTAGCCGGCCTTCTCATTATGGAAGGGCGTCTAGCCGAGGCAGAAAAAATCTCCCGTGAAACTTTGGCCATCCGCACACGAATCCTTGGTGCCGAACACGCCGACACCTTGTGGTCCAAAATGAACTTGGCAGATGAACTTTTGCGGGAAGGCCATGTCCGCGAAGCAGAAAAATTGCAACGCGA
>DATNKA010001088.1:0-2065 GCA_035603655.1 Candidatus Acidiferrales bacterium
TGAATGCATTGGAAGCGCAGATCGATTCGGCTAATCAGAACCTGAAGATTTCCGAAGCGAATTATCGGGAAGCGCGCGCTGCCATTCGCTTCAATCGTTCATACGAGGCGCCGACCATCGGAGCGGCACCGGGCATCTCCACGGTACGTGAGTCTGCAAACCAACCCTACATTTCACCGGGCCTGATTAACAACGGAAGCGGCGATTTTACCCTTCCGGTCGATTTGTCATGGGAGATCGATCTTTGGGGCCGTATCCGGCGCAGCGTCACTGCTGCGAAGGAACAGACCCAGGCTAGCGCGGCCGACTTGGCTGCAACGCAGTTGAGCCTACAGGCGGATCTGGCATACGACTATTTCGAGCTGCGCAGTGCCGACGCAGAAGAAAAGCTCCTCGACGAGACGGTGCAGGCCTATAGCAGAGCGTTGGGGCTTACGGAAAACAGATTCGAAGGCGGAGCTGCACCTAAATCGGATGTAGCGCAGGCTCGCACGCAACTGGAGGATGCCCAGGTTCTTGATACCGACATCATGGTCCAACGCGCTGAGTATGAGCATGCGATCGCCATCCTGATCGGCAAGCCACCTGCAAACTTCAGTCTGTCCCCCATGCCCATTGATCTTCATACGCCAGAGATTCCCGGGATTCCAGAGGTATTGCCGTCCGAGTTGCTTGAGCGCCGACCGGACATAGCGGCTAGCGAGCGGCGAATGGCCGCCGCCAATGAACAAATCGGTATTGCTCAGGCCGCTTACTATCCCTCGTTGAACCTAGGTGCCCTGGCAGGATTTGAGGCAATGTCGGCCACCAACTGGCTTAGCTGGCCCAGCCGCTTGTGGGCAGTTGGTCCGAGCTTTTCTGAGACGCTCTTTGACGCTGGACGGCGCCACGCGACCAAAGAGTCAGCCATCGCCGGCTATGATGGGGACGTTGCGAATTACCGTCAGACGACCCTTACAGCTTTTCAGCAGGTCGAGGACAATCTCGCCGTTCTGCGCATTCTCGCGGGAGAGTCGCAACAGCAGCACACCGCGACCGCTTCGGCCGAAGAAACCCTTCGTATATTTATGAACCGCTACGCTGGGGGTCTAGATACCTATCTTAATGTTGTGACGTGGCAAACGACTGCTCTTAGCAACGAACAGAATGACATCGATATCCGACGGCGCCAACTCGACGCCAGCGTCCTGCTCATCAAGGCCCTCGGCGGAGACTGGAACGTCAGCAAATTGCCTAAGGTCTAAGGTTCTAGAAACAAGACGTTTCGCATGTTACCAAGCCCTGATGGATGGGGTGGAATCAACCCCACCCTACGGCTTGAGCCGCGGGGTTTTGTTGATCTCGCGGAAGGCCATCCTTGATAACCGGGGCACTCGAGTCGAAGGCCGACGCAATCTGGGTAGCTAACCGGCTTCAGTTACGGGAGGAGAACGAGGCCCGTTACAGAGAACTCATTATGAATCCCCCGTGATCTCAGGGAGCTTGCCCAAGGGGTGAGTCGACCGGATCAAGAATAGCAGGAAGACCAATGATTAATAAAGAGAAGCAGGGTGAGCTCCTACAGAGTTCATCACGACGGAGTTTCCTGGCAGATCATGGAGACATAGGCCCGATCGGCGATTCCTTTGATCTGGCGCGCAAGCGCAAGTCCGAGCCCACGTCGGCCGACTCTGGTGGGCTGAGTAACCTCCAACTCGCCACCATGGCGATAGCTGCTGCGGTCGCTGCCGCAAATCTCTACTACTGTCAGCCGCTCCTGGGTCAGATCGGTCACAGCCTTCATATGACGACGCGCGGGACCGCCGATATCCCTATGCTCACTCAGGTCGGCTACGCCCTGGGACTTCTGTTGTTTGCGCCGCTAGGCGATATGGTCGAGCGGCGCGGCCTCGCGACGGCTCTGCTTCTGATCGTAACCGTATCACTCGTGGGGACCGCTTTGGCTCCAGACGCCTGGGTGCTGCTGGCAACCTCGCTGATAACTGGGATGTTCAGCGTGGTGCCGCAAGTGATGGCGCCGATGGCCTCGGCGCTGTCGAAATCGGAGACGCAGGGGCGGGCGGTG
>DATNKA010001089.1:0-6735 GCA_035603655.1 Candidatus Acidiferrales bacterium
GAAATACTCTTCATTCCGACGAATCTGTGGGATACTGGGGTCAACGTACGTAGTGTCGTGACTCCAAAGCAAAAAACATTTTCGTACAATAAACATACAATGGATCGGGCAATGGGGCCTTTTTAGCCGTTGTGGTAGATCCTAGAATCAATAAGTTACGTGTTATCAATACCCTGAATAGTTCGACTCCCGCCGCCTCCACCAATATCTCATTTATCATGAATAACTTACAGGCAATAAAGCCTTCCGCACAATGATCGTAGAACCGCTGTTTTGAGTGAGGCGGATTCTCCAGAAGTCCCAGTGCCATTCTTCTCGCAATCACAAATCAATCGGACGATAGTCTTCAGTGGAGGCAAATCACGGTGAGATATATTGCCGCGCGTAAACGGAATCCAATTTTCTGATAAACCACTTTTGCGCCATTCTCAGACTTGACGTGAAGAAAAGGAGTCTTTCCCGCCGCCAGAATCTGAGATGCGAGAAACGTCGTCAGGTCCCGCGCATATCCGTGGCCGCGAAATTCGGGATGAGTGCACACCGCGCTGATTTCGGTAAACGCAGTGGATCGTAATCGCTCGCCAGCCATTGCGACCAACCGCCCATCGCTCGCGCGTATCCCGCAATACCTTCCCATCTGGATGGTTTGCGGCAAGAAGGGGCCCGGCTCGGTGGCAGCAGTGAGTTCTAGCATTTCGGGAACGTCCGTCGTCCCGAGTGGAAGCGGCGCCACAGGCGGTGGCGCTAGTGAAGCGTCACAGATCATCTGGTCGATCCACCGAGAGCGGTCGACTTGCCAATCGGCGGGCACGTCGAGGGGACTGGCGGTAAATAGCGCGACGTGCTCGCCGGGACTCACCAGCCGTTGTAAATCGGCGAATGCGTCATTCGTGGGATGAAGCAAAGCTGCCAGCGGTGAAACATCCGGCGGATATCGCCGCGCGAGGCCGTACGAGCGTGCGAGGAGCCGATGTTCCGTTGTCAGCGCAAACCAGATCGGGTTGTCGAGAGACTCTGACATCCGTTGCGCGTGATCGTCTTTCACAGGGTCGCTTTCATGGCTGCCCTCCCCGCGTCAGGGACGCCCCATAACGTGCAGGTGGGATTTGGCGGCGTTTATAGTTTGAATATTCATGATGCCGACCTCTTTCTCGCTTCAGCCCAGCCACTCGATAAGGAGTCGGTTGAGCCGTTCGGGCGCGTCCAATGGAATCCAGTGGCTGGCGTCATCAATCTGCTCGTAGCGCCACCGTGCTTTCACGAATTGTCCCGAGATCTTCATGCGTTCACCGTCGAGGTAGTGATCGTTTGAGGACCAGATGCCGAGAGTTGGAGCCTCCACTGACGGCAGTTTGGGAGGTGACTCCGGCAGGTGCGGCGCGACGTTAGCGCGATACCAGTTCAGCGATGCCTTTAGAGCATCTGGTCGGGACAGATCTGAGATGTAACGATCGATATCGCCATTGCTCGGAGCATTTTCCGGAACAGCGCCCAGTTGTCGCGCTGCAGCCACGCCTCTGCAATTCCCTCGAACTGAAAAAACAGCATGTACCAGGCCATCTCCCGCTGCCGCAACGTAAATGGGGCAAGCGGATGTGGGACCGAAAGAACGACAAGCCTACGAACGCGATTCGGGTGGGCAGCAGCCGTGAGCCAGGCCACAGCGGCTCCCCAGTCGTGAGCAACAATGTCGGCCGCGTCGATACCTAGCGCGTCGAGAATGCCGACCAAATCGGCGACCGCGTTCTGCAGGGAATATGCGGCCACTCCTTCCGGGCGATCGGAGCGCCCGAATCCACGCTGGTCCGGTGCGATGGCGCGGAAGCCATTCGCGACAAGGAATGGAATCTGGTTGCGCCAAAGATACGAAGAGTCCGGCCACCCATGTAGCAAGAGCACCGGCTTACCGCTGCCGTGGTCTTCTACCTGGAGGGAAACGCCGTCTCGCGGAATACGATGCTCTGTATACCGAGGCGTAGATGGACTTGCTGGAACCTGCAGACTTTCGCGTTCAAGACCTCCGCCAAACGTTGTTTTTGTGAGGGCAGCAGCGGCCGCCAGTACGCCGCCAAACCCGGCAATGAACGAACGACGGGAATTGACGGATTTTTGTTTACTGTGATCGTTCATATGCCCTTCTCCATCAAGTGGGAGATACGATTTCTTCGCGATTGCAAGAGACTGCCAAAGATTCCCGAATGCAACCCGCGCTTGACTGGCGGTCTGTTTCAACGATAGTTCATGATCATTGAACACCATGAGGTGGGGAATCGTTTTATGGACGTCCCATGATGTGCACATGTGCGTAGGGCGATCCGGCCCACATGATGTACGCGCCGGTCGGCCTGTGTGTAGTTGGCAGTCCGGTGGCTTTCGGATCAAAGGGCCACATAATCATCCAGTGAGGACCTACGTCGATGGGCATGCTGGTCGTGTCATTTGGATCTGAATCGCTTCGCTGAGAGGCCCCAGCCAGCATGTAGGTGATGCCAGGAACCGTATTGGTCGGTTTCGGTTTGTGAGCCTTGGCATCAGAAAACCACTGCATCGAAGGGGCATCAACACACATAGGCGGTTCCCCTACAACTTTAAGATTCCCGGGCATACAGGTAAAACCGTTGTTGCCCTCACGGAGTACGACCATCCTGCCTTGTGCGTCGGTGTCGACGATCCTTGCCGCCTTCGCGACCTCTGTTGGCCCGGCAGACATCGCACGGGCTATTTTGACCTGCGTTGAATCGTCGCTACCAGCTGACGCATTGTGATCCGACGGCGTTGTCTGCGCCGCGCCGCGGAGAAGCAGTCCCGAGATGAGTAGTACCGAAGCGGTGAATGTCAGAAAGGTGAGACTTAGCTTCGTCCACTTCATGGGTTCATTTCCTGCCTTGCCAAAGAATGCCCGGCTGGAGATCACGCCCGACCCTGTACTTCCATTTCCCTTTTGTTTCGATGTCATCCTCATCACCCTCATTCTCGCCACTTTATTCGAACCGCACCTCACTGAAATCGATTGCGACCATCAGCATTTCCATAATCGGTCGACGATCAGGTCCGCGCGTGTAGGCGCGCCGCTTGGTTGGCAGACTTATGCCGTTCGCCACCACATAATCCGAAGTCAGTTGCGCCGCTTTAAAACCGCCCGCGATATTCACGCTATAGTCATGGCGGCGCAGCCTCAAATCCTCGCCGAAGAAAAAATCCTGCACGAGGTTGTGCGTCTCGATCGAACCAGGAAAGTAGGCGCGCAACACGCGCCACATCTCTGTTCCTTCCCGCCAGTCCTCGGTTTCCTCGACCTGCACGCCATTCATCGCGAGAAGAAAGGGGGTGGTGAGATAGGTCCATACGGCTTCGCCATTGAAATAGGCACGATGAAGCGCGTCCCAAGGCGTGTTCATTTGGTGGCCCGCGAACGAGTCAATCGGCGCACGGCGCTCCGCAACTACTTCGCCATTGAGCTTCTCGATGGCAATCCGATCTGGCGTGAACATCGTCCGCTGATCGGGAGCCCCGTAAGGCCAGACTGACGAGCGTTCCTCGTGTAACCATGCGGTCATATGGCGCGGGCTTGGGTCCTGAGGCACTCCCTTGAGCGCAAAGAACCCTCCGCCGCTCACAATCGTTGCGTCAACCCTTTTGCACGCATTCCAGCGCTCCAGGCCACCGTGGGTATCAAGAATTCTGCCAAGCAGTTCGTTCATCAGGTATCTCCCCAAAATGTCCAGTCTGCGATCACCGCGGTTGACCAGCACTCTGAGCCGCGCCGTTCTTTGTAACCAGCACCATGCGGAACCGCGCCTTGCCTTGCATCATGCGGGCGTAAGCATCCGCCGCTTGTTCGAGTGGCACTGTCTCGATCATCGGTCGGATGTTCTCCAGAACACTGAAGGCGAGCGTATCCTCCGCATCAATCGGCGTTCCCGTCAGGCTGCCGTAGATCGAGCGCCCTCCGAACACGAGCGGAAACGCATTCAATTGGATCTGGTCCTGCGGTACACCGACCACGATCAGCTTTCCGCGGGCTCCAAGACCGGACACAAGTGTTCCCATGGCAGCACCGCTGGTTCCGGTGGCCAGAATCGCTCTCGCCCCACCCATGCGCTGCAGGACCGCGGTGAGATCCTCGGCAGTCGTATCAATGTAGACGTGCGCGCCCAAGTCTTTCGCCAGTTTTTCCTTGTCCCGTCCCCGCCCGATCGCGATAGTACGGAATCCCATGTGGCGCGCAAACTGGATGCCGAGATGGCCAAGGCCACCTACGCCTTGAACGGCGACCAGATCTCCGCCGCGCAAACCGGCATTGCGAAGAGCGTTGTAAGTGGTGATGCCCGCGCAGAGAAGAGGAGCGGCTTCTGCCGATGTGAGCTCGTCCGGAACAGAAGAGATGCCGCGTGCTTCGGCAATCATCACTTCTGCATACCCTCCATCCATAGTTACTCCCGACACCACCGGATTCTGACAATTCACCATGTCTCCGCGCCGGCACGGTTCGCACACCCCGTCTTCTCCGGCGATTAGGCCGACACCAACCCTTTGACCGATTTTCCATCTGGACACTCCGCTACCCAGAGCCTCAATGCGGCCAACCACTTCGTGTCCAGGAACACGGGGCAGAGTCAAACCGGGATAGGCTCCCATCACCGTAGCCGCATCGGTGTGACAGATGCCACACGCATCCACCCGAATCAGAACCTGGCCCGGTCCGGGTTCAGGAATTGCTCGTTCAACAACGCGAAGACTACCCGGCGCCGACACTTCCACCGCCCTATATGTGTTTGTCAGTTGAAGCTCCTTTGCTGCATCTCGACCGATGCGCTGACTCGAACATAGTGACTTTCCCCTCTTAACCCGTCTAAGCGCGGCCAAGTACACCGCGTTCGAGTTCTTGTTCCGCCTGGAGCCAATCGTCCACGTCATGGCCTGATCGTTTGCTGCGCTCGAGATAGACTTCGTATGCTCGACATCTGATCTCCTCTGTGCGGGCCGAGTTCCCTACCGAAACCTCCTCCGTCTCAAGCTGGGTCGAGGTTGCTTGGGGTTCTGCATCGCCATTGCTCTTTGGTTTCGATGAAACATCCGTCTCCCTCTTGCTGATGATGGGATTGCTGTTGCTCGTCGAAGCTATTCGGGCATTCGCTCTGCCCGAGCCATTGCTGACAGGGCAAAAACTCGCTTGTATCTCGCACTGGCCGAATGACAAGTGCATCGCACCCTCACTGCTTATCTGCTGGCTGAATTGGTATGACCAAAAACCATTTATCAGCCTGATCGGGGCTGGGCAAATGAATGATGTAGGTGCCGTTCCAACCGCCGCGGGTGAAACCCTGGAGATCTTCTGGATGAGGAGTTACCACCATAATGTGGGGTCCCACGTGAAACTCCCCGCCGGACGCACCCGGAACCCATTGCCCCATATACATGTAGGCGATGCCAAGCCTGTCGATGTGCTGCGGTCGTCCGGCAATACCGTCCGTCACCCACTGAAAGAAAACACTATCGAAACATCCCGGGTCGTCATGCTTGGAACCGGGTGGCGGACCCGGCAGGCAGGTCCAATCATTCGTGCCCTTACGGAGAATTCGAAATTCGCCACCCTTGCCGGCCGGATAATCCACGATCGTTGCGCCGTCGGTTATGAACTTTGGTGCGGCCCTCAGAGCGTCCGCAATTTTTTCAAGGTCGGTTACGGGCAAGTGTTCAGCGGTGGTCTGGGCGCGCGCTGTCAGCGCAGCGAAAAAACAAAGTACAATTAGCCTCATTTCACACCTCAGGAAGAATGTTCTTGCCATACAGCTTTCCTCGTCGTGCTGTCCTATGCAGCGGCATCCTCGAAGAGCTTTATCAACGTCTCGTCGAGCAGAGCGGGTACAGTCGATGGCTGTGTCTCTGGGAATTTGCTGAAGAATGCAGACGGTAGGTCCAGGTCGATCCGTGTATCCTCGCCGTCCCGCTGGGACACGCAGATACGCACGGGAGCGCCCAAGCCGGCGGCACCGGTGTATTGGAACAAACCACGCGCAATGACAGCATTCCCGACGAGGTAGAATTTTGACTCGATGGGAATTCCCGCTAGGCGCATCGTGGATCCCTGCTCGAAGTCCCAGAAGATTGCCATCGGCTTCGAAGTCGAGTCGACGTAAGCTTCGACACCCGCCCGGTTGCCGTGCGTCACATATTCCATCAGTTTGGGGGTGTGGAAGCGCTGCATACTGCTCTCGATCGCTTGAGTAACCTCGAAGAAGGACTTGCGCGATCGTATGGTGAGGAGGACCGCATCGTATTTGGTTTTCGTCGTCCGTGGGGAGACTGCCACTGCTTTATCTGTGGTTTTCATTTGTGCGTACTTCTCCTTTGAGTTTCAATTTGCCTGGCGTATTGCATTTCGGCGTGCGACGACGAACCTCGCGTACTTCGAGCTCATCGCGATCGCAACGACGCTATTTACCGGCTGTCGACCCGCCATCGCTGAGAAGTAGATGAAGTGGGGTCAGCGGACCAAGCTCGATGAACTCATGCTTCATAAGGCCCGCTTGGCCCAACGGCAACTTTTCCATCAGGGCACGCGCCTCTTCGAGCGAGGTCACGTTCAAGAGGAAAACGGGACCTGTCTGTGTCTGGCGAATCCACCATTGGTCGATCTTGCCGGCCAGATAGAGTCGAAGCGTAGCCGGCACTTCTTTTGGAAAGATCTCTTTTAGTTGTTCTGGTGTCGGAACCTTCGTGAACTGTCCAATC
>DATNKA010001090.1:0-15541 GCA_035603655.1 Candidatus Acidiferrales bacterium
CAAGCCGCGTAGCCGGGGTAGCGCCAAGGATTGACTCACGAATCGACTTCCGCGCTCTGGCTAGGCGCGACATAACGGTTCCTATCGGGATCGACAATATTTCCGCAATCTCCTGGTACGACATTTCCTCCACTTCACAAAGAATGAGGGCCTCGCGGTAATGCAGCGGCAGATCGTCGATGGCGCGCTGCAGCCGTTGGGAATCAGAGTGATTCATTAAAATCGTTTCGGGAGTTTCCATATCAACTGCCAGCTCACGTCCGTCCTCCTCTGAGACCATCGCATCGGTCATACGCCGCTCCAGAGTTGAGCAAGAACTCAGAAACGTGTTCTTCAGGATTCGAAACATCCAAGCCCGGAAATTGGTGCCGGACTGAAACGAAGCGAAATTGCGTAAGGCCTTGAGATAGGTCTCTTGTACGAGGTCCTCGGCGTCGCTGGAATTGTGAACCAGCCAGCGCGCGAAGTTGTAAAGGGAATTGAACTGGGGCATGGCTAACTCTTCGAAGCCTGCAGAGGGTTGATCGTCGTGCGAGGACGAAGCCCCAAATCGGACCACCCCTTGTGAGCCAAATCCAATCCGCTTCATTATTCTTACTCTTTTCCCGAATCAGTTTGAAACCCGGTTCCAGCTAGGCCGATTTCTTTGTCTGCGAGCAAAACTCGATGACCTTTCCGCACTGCAGCTGAGGAGCCCAATTCAACTGTCTCCGGAAATTCTTCGGTACGTAAAACTCAATCACCTTTGCCATTACGATCTCCTTGATCTTGTGATCTCTGCCCAATCTGCCGCACCAGTCCTCAGGCGTCAATTCACTGAGGCTTTTCTGTCCATAACCGGTTCACTGCTTGTCAAATAATTGACGGCGAATGAGTTAACTCTGCAGATATCCTGGCTGGGGGCTGACTTTGGGGTCTGTGAGAAGTGCTAGACTTCCGTGCGAAGCCCAAATGCGTATGGAACCACTGCGCCACATGTCGGTCCTGCAG
The DNA here is from genome assembly GCA_035603655.1 of Candidatus Acidiferrales bacterium. GTDB lineage: Bacteria > Acidobacteriota > Terriglobia > Terriglobales > Acidobacteriaceae > Sulfotelmatobacter. The sequence goes on from DATNKA010001090.1 coordinate 991, forward strand.
TTCGGAACTTACGAAGTTTCTCTCCAGTCGGGTGAAGTGCGAAAGGCGGGTTTGCGAATCAGAGTGCAGCAGCAGCCGATGAAACTGCTGGAGATCCTGCTGGAACATCCGGGGGAAGTCGTCACCCGGGAGGAATTGCGCAGCCGAGTCTGGCCAAACGAAAGTTTCGGTGATTTCGATCAGGCTCTCAATATCGCGATCGGGAAGCTGCGGAGTGCCTTGGAGGACTCGGCTGAGAACCCGCGATTCATCGAGACTCTTCCAAAACGTGGCTATCGTTTCATTGCGGACGTATCAGTTCTCGACGCAGGCGCCCGCCCGAAAAGACCAGAATCTTCGGCTGGAAATCTGCCTCGGTCACAAGAAAAGAAGACAGAGCCAGGGCACACGCTTCAAGGCGCCGGGTTGGCGGTTGCATCCAAACGCCGACCGTGGCTAACACGTGGGGTCATCGTTGGCTTGGCGCTCGTCGTGAGTTTATCGATTCTCGCCGTCTTGCTCATTCATCCGCGTGGCCGTCCATCCATGGGTATCCACTCACTGGCGGTGCTTCCGCTGGATAATCTTTCTGGCGACTCTTCCCAGAATTACTTCGCTGACGGCATGACGGATGAGTTGATCACTGACTTGGCCCAGATCAGCGCTTTACGGGTAATCTCCCGCACCTCGGTAATGGTATACAAAGGAGCGCGAAAGCCTCTGCCTCAGATCGCTCGCGAGCTGAATGTCGATGCCGTCGTAGAAGGCACCGTGCTCCACTCCGGCAACCAGGTCCGTATCACGGCTCAGTTGATCGAGGCCTCTACGGACAAGCACTTATGGTCCCAGAGTTACGAGGGTGAGTTGCGTGATACCTTGGCGCTCCAGAACAGGGTGGCTAGCGCCATTGCAGATCAAATTCGGATCAACTTGACTCCGCGGGAGCAAGCAGCGCTAAAAAGCGCAAAGGCTGTTAATCCGGAAGCCTACCAGTCCTATCTCAAAGGGCGCTACTTCTGGAACAAACGAACGGCGGATGGTTTGAAAGCCGCCCTGGCCTATTTCAACCAGGCAATCGAAGAGGACCCGAAATACGCCAAAGCCTACTCTGGCTTAGCCGACACGTATGCATTGTTGGGAGATTGGCAGTATGGGGTGATGAGCACCAAGGAGGCGCTCCCCAAAGCGAAGGCCGCAGCGATCAAAGCTCTGGAACTGGACAGTTCGCTGAGCGAAGCTCACACCTCACTGGGATACAGCTTGCGCGCCTTCGACTGGGATTTCGACTCCGCCGGGAAGGAATTTCAGCGAGCCATTGAAATAAACCCAGGCTACGCAACCGCTCACCATTGGAATGCTATGAATTTGGGGCTATTGGGTCGGCCCAAAGATGCTCTTGTGGAAATGAGAAAAGCGGAAAATCTGGATCCGCTATCCCTGATTATCAATGCAGATTTGGCGGAGTTTCTTCTCCTTACGCATTCTTACGACGAATCGTTAAAACAGAGCCGCAAGATTATCGAAATGGATTCTACTTTTGCCATCGGACATAAACAGCTTGGCGATGCCTACCTGCTGAAACAGATGGACAAAGAAGCGGTTGCGGAACTTCAAATGGCGGTCCGGCTGTCCGGGGGCAGCCCGATATGCATCGCTGATCTCGCCCGTGCCTACGTGGCATCCGGCAAAATGAACGAAGCGGTGAAGCTGCTGAGCTCTCTTAAGAAAAGCTCAAACACTGATCTTGCAAATGCTCCACAGATCGCCATGATCTATGCATCCATGGGGGATAACGACCAAGCCATGCATTGGCTCGAAAGAGCGTACGAAGAACGATTTAATCCGAGCATTCTACTGCGCTCTGGATTCGACTCTCTCCGCTCGGACCCGCGCTTTGAAGAGCTTATGCGCCGTATTGGCTTGCCCGCGCGAAATCTGCGTTTTGGGGGTGACCAAGGCTTGCTCTTACGGTCATTCCCGGTCAACAGCTTCAGCGGCAGCTCGTACTCTCTATGGCCGCCCCCGAGATCTCCAAGAAAGATAAAGTTTTCACTGTACGCTATGCACTTTTCGTAGGAGCTGGGAATAAACGAGTTCGTCGTTAGTTCTCTTCCGCTGTTAGAGCGTCTCTGGAGTTTTTTCACAATGGCCGTCCTGTTACCCCCGAGGTCGATTCTTGGCTTGCTCCATGGCGATCCGGTTTACATGTGACAACGCCTTCGACCCGGAGGCGCCCTCGACCGGATTATCTACCGCTCTCAGGGAAGGCGGAGCGTCACTGTGCTGGCGGTGTTTTAAGAGAACGGTTCTACCAGAAGCTAGAGCGTCACGGGCTCACGCGCGACTACGCGGTTCCTGTTTCGGGCTGCGCGACCGCTTGGCGGCGTGTTCGGCCGCATCCCCCTTACATCTTCGGAGTAAGCACGTAGAATCTCGGCCACGCTCCAAGCCTGAGCAATACACCCGCAGGAGCGATGGGGCGCGTCCCCTTCGAAGATCTCCGAGACATGACCTAACCCAGCTTCCGCAAGGTGAGACTCCAGAGGAGACAGCCAGGCTTGCGCTTGGCGCCTGGCCTCCTCGCTTCGTCCATTCACCTTCATATACGCGGTAATGAACGGTCCCAGCAGCCACGGCCAAACCGTTCCCTGGTGGTAGGCTCCATCGCGCTCCTTGGGACCTCCCGTATATTTTCCACGATATAGCGGGTCGCTCGGTGCGAGGGTGCGAAGCCCGAAAGGGGTCAGCAGGTGTTCTTTAACTTTCTCCACTACGCTTCCGGCTCGGTCCAGTGGCAACACGCTGTGAGGCAGACTCACCGCAAAGATTTGGTTGGGTCGAATGGATGGATCGGGCGGACCACCGTTTACCACGTCGTACAAGCAACCGAGCTTTTCGTTCCAGAAGAGCCGGTTGAAACTCCACTGCGCGACCGCGGCCATGTGGCGATAGCCCCTTCGCGCAGCCTCGTTCCCGAACCTGCTGGCCAAGTCTTCCATGATACACAGCGCGTTGTACCAGAGAGCCTGGATTTCAACGGGTTTGCCACGACGCGGTGTTACCACCCAATCGCCGACCCTGGCGTCCATCCACGTGAGCTGGATTCCCAGTTCGCCGGAAGCCAGCAAGCCGCTGGCATCCACTTTGATTCCGTAGCGCGTGCCCCGAGCGTGCCAGGAGATTATGTCAACCAGCACGGGGTAGAGTTCGTCGCCGACGAACTCCAGATCGCCCGTGTACGCAAGGTATGCGCGAGCCGCCTCGAAAAACCAGAGAGTGGCGTCGACCGTGTTGTATTCCGGCGTTTCGCCCCCGTCAGGAAAACGGTTCGGCAACAGGCCTTGGTGTACGTGATTTGCGAAGGTGCGCAGGATACTACGCGCGATCTCATACTTGCGGGTCGGTAAAGTGAGGCCTGGTAGGGCAATCATGGTGTCGCGCCCCCAGTCGCCGAACCAGTGGTAGCCGGCGATGACCGTTTTCTCATCGCCACGCGAAACCAGGTATTGGTCTGAGGCAGCGGCGAGGCTTTGGGCAAAGCTATCCTCAATAGGGAACGCCACGAGCGCCTTCCGGCGGCGTGTGATTTCCGTCCGCCGGTATTCGACCGTTTGGGTAACATCACGCTGCTCGGTGGAGGCGATGATCGATGCCTGGCGGCGCAAGCGCAGATTGAAACACAGGACAAGGGGATTGAAGAGATCTTCAGAAAAATCGAGCCCGCGTTCGCGCTCGGCGTCATATTCAAAGTTGCGATACCAATCGCCCGTTTCTTGTAGCTCGCTAGCGTTGTGCGCTAAGTGAAGGCTAGGCAATCCGTGATAAGGAGTGACACTTACCAGTCCAGAGTGTTCTTGCACCGCGGGGTTAATGGCGCCGTTTTCGCGGGTTGTGCCGTGGTAGTCGCGGAATGCAATCAACGGACGAATTTCTAGCCGCAAGTTCTTCGGTACGTCCGGACGATTGTTCATCCTCAGTTCATAGTGAATGACTGTACTGTTTTCAGCGTGAATCATGAACACGGACTTCTCGAACTCGAGGCCTTCTACTTCGTACGTAAACACTGGAAACGGGTCGAGGCGAAACTGTTTCAGATAGTGGAATCCATGCGGGTGAATGAGACCTGGATAGCGGTTGGCCGATAGCTCGAAACTTTTCCCCTCGATAAACAGCGTCTCTTCAAGCTTGGAGAGGAGCACTAATCGGCCGACAGGTGGTCTCGCGGCGGCCACCAGAAGACCGTGGTAGCGACGGGTGTTCAAACCAATAATTGTTGACGAGGCAAAACCGCCGAGCCCGTTGGTTTCCAGCCACTCCCGCCGAAGAGCAACTTCCAGATCACTCCACGTCTCCCGTTCGAACTGAATCATCACCGCTCCTTACGAATTCAGTCTGCGCCTGCTGTGGCAACTGCGGGCTCAGTTTTCTTGCGTTCGCGAAATTCGCCGCTCTGTTGCATTAACTTGGTGACAACGCCCGTCCATCCGGTTTGATGGCTGGCGCCCACCCCGGAACCGGATTCGCCGTGGAAGTATTCGTGAAAGAGAAGCAAGTCGCGCCAATGAGGATCCGTCTGGAACTTGGCCAACTTGCCGAATACCGGTCGGTAGCCGTTTTCGTCACGAAGAAAGATGTTGGTCATCCGGCGCGACAGTTCACCCGCCACTTCCCACAACGTCTTCATGTTTCCCGATCCAGTCGGGAACTCGACTTTGAAATCGGTACCTAGATAGTGGTGGAATTTCTGCAAAGACTCGATCAAGAGAAAATTTACCGGAAACCAGATCGGGCCCCGCCAGTTCGAATTGCCTCCGAATATTCCGGTCGACGATTCGCCAGGCTCGTAGTCCACTCGGTGTTCGGCTCCGCTGACGTCGAGTGTATAAGGGTTTTCGCGATGAAACCGCGACAGCGCGCGAATCCCGTGCGGCGACAGAAACTCACGCTCGTCCAGCATGTACTTAAGAATGCTGCGTAGCTGATCTTGATTTGCGATAGACAACAACCGGCGTTCGCCCATTCCCTCCCTGCGCATAAAGGCGAAATTCTCCGTGAGATCAGGACGGTTATCAATAAACCATTCCAGTCGCCGCTTAAAGTCGGGCAGCCGATCAAGCACTTCCGGCTCCAAAGTCTCCACTGCAAACAGAGGAATCAATCCCACCATGGAGCGGATCTTCATTGGAAATTGTGAGCCATCAGGTAGCTTCAGCACATCATAGAAAAACCCGTCTTCTTCGTTCCAAAGTCCGATGCTGTTTTGGCCACGATGGCTCATCGCATTTGCAATGTAGATAAAGTGCTCCCAGAATTTGCTGGCCAGGTCTTCGTAACAGGGTTCTTCTTTGGCCAGTTCCAGAGCAATAGTCAGCAGATTTAGGGTGTACATTGCCATCCAACTGGTTCCGTCGGACTGCTCGAGATAGCCGCCCGTGGGCAGGGGGGCGCCGCGATCAAACACGCCGATGTTATCCAGCCCGAGAAATCCGCCCTGGAAAATATTCATGCCCCCAGCATCCTTGCGGTTTACCCACCAGGTGAAGTTCAACAGCAACTTGTGGAAGATGCGCTTCAGAAATTCACGGTCGCCCCTGCCTGTGCGCTTCTTGTCGATCTTGTATACGCGCCATGCGGCCCAGGCATGCACGGGTGGATTAACGTCACCAAAAGCCCATTCATAAGCGGGTATCTGTCCGTTGGGATGCATGTACCACTCGCGGAGCATGAGCGTGAGCTGCTCTTTTGCGAAGTCGGGATCGACCAAGGCAAGCGGAATACAGTGGAACGCCAGGTCCCAAGCCGCATACCACGGATACTCCCATTTGTCCGGCATGGAAATAACGTCGGCGTTGTACAAGTGAGTCCATTGATGGTTGCGACCCTTCCTTCGCTGCTCGGGTGGTTGTGGTTTGTCGGGGTCGCCGTGCAGCCAATCCTTGATGACGTAGTGGTAGAACTGCTTGGACCAGAGCATCCCCGCAAAGGCCTGGCGCATGACGTTCTGCGCGTCTGCTGAGAGATCCTGAGGAATGACCGTTGCGTAAAATTCGTCGGCTTCCCTCCGCCGCACCGCGAACGTGTTGTCGACGTCGTCAAACGCGTTCTTTGCTTTGAAATCCGAGTCGGCAAGTCGCATCCTTATTACAACCGCCTCACCCGAGCCGAGTGAGAGTCTGTAATGGGCAGCTGCTTTCGAGCCAACATGTTCGGGATTGACCGCCTCCGTGATACCGTGCACGACATGGTCGTTGATCCCGTCTTTGACAAAGCGAGTGAGATTCTCGATTCCAAATAGCCTTCGAGCATTCGTCTCGTTCTCGGTGAAGAGAAGTTCGGGAGAGCCTTCACAATGGAGCCAGCGAGTCTCAGACTGAGTTTGGGTTACCTGGGAAAGGTTCAGTTCGATGACGGGATTAGGAGCGGGACGCACTTCGTACAGCTTCGGGCGTCGGGCACGGTTTCCCCAGGACCACGTATTGCGGAACCAAATTGTGGGCAGGACGCGAAGATTGGCGGCCTCCGGGCCACGATTTGTGACCGTGATCCTGATCAGAACGTCTTCGACATCGGCCTTGGCATATTCCACCAACACATCGAAGTAAAGATCTTTATCGAATACACCCGTATCGAGTAGTTCGAATTCCGGTTGCGTCTTGTCGCGGCGTCGATTCTCTTCTACTAAAGTCGCGTAAGGAAACTCGGCTTGCGGGTACTTGTAGAGATACTTCATGTAGGAGTGCGAAGGCGTGCTGTCAAGATAGAAGTAATATTCCTTCACGTCCTCGCCGTGATTGCCTTCATTTCCAGTTAGACCGAAAATCCGTTCTTTCAGAATCGGATCACGCTCGTTCCACAGAGCGAGCGCAAAGCAAATCATTTGCCGGCGATCACTGATTCCGGCCAAGCCGTCTTCGTTCCAGCGATAGGCGCGTGAACGCGCATGATCGTGTGGCAGGTATTCCCAGGCGTTCCCGTACGGGCTGTAGTCTTCCCGCACAGTGCCCCATGCGCGTTCGCTGAGGTAGGGTCCCCAACGCTTCCAGTGCTTTCTGCGCGCGGCAGATTCGGCGAGTCGAAGCTCCTCTTCCGTCAAGAAATTCTCTGCCCTTTCAAATCACGCTCAAGAGGTACGCAAACTCAATTGTCAAACAATCGTCATGGCTGTTGAAGTTGTGTAAGCCGCTCGCACTCGGTTCCAATTCGCGAACGACAAACGGCTCCCGGTATTCGAGTTCCAAAGCGAGTGCCGTGGTGAGAGCCTTGCGAATAATGCCGCTGTTCATCGGTATCTCCTTGCTGCTTCCCTTCGATTTGCATGGTATGGCCATCGGGGTCACTTTTAGGCTCTCATCAGACAGAGACTAGAAACTAGAAACCAAACTGGAATCTGCCCCCATCGTCATATGCATCGCCAAACTTCCGTCATGCCCTGACCCGAGAATCCAGACGTTGCCCGATGACGGGACGACTCCGGCCCAGAGCAGATCACAAGGGGATCCGCCCTTCGCTGGGCTGGGACTGGACGCGATCGTCCAACTGGTCCCGTCCCAGTGCAATAGCAGTGTCATCTGGTGGCCCGATCCGTCGGCCGGGAAATAGGAACCAAACGCCCAGATGTCATTTGCCGAGTTCGCCGTCAATCCAAGCAGGCGGTTCGACTGATTGGGGCTATTCGGTCCGACATTCGGACTCGGTACGATCGCCCAACTGGCACCGTCGAAGTGCTCGATCAACGTCAGCGTGGCCGCCTGTTTGGGAGGCGCGACCGGCGTGGAAGATCCCACCGCCCACACATCGTTCGGCGCCAGCGCCAGCACGGCGTTCAACTTGTTTGTGCCCTCGCCCACGTTCGGTGTTGCCACGCTCTTCCAGTTCGTTCCATCCCAGTGCATCGCCGAAGTTTCGATGTTCTCTGAACCGTTAAATCCCACCGCCCATGCATCATTGGCAGCGTCGGCGGACGCGCCAAACAGAAACTGATTGTTCGATTCCACCGTGGTCGCCGTCCAAGCCGTGCCGTTCCAGTGCTCGAACAGGGACGAGACGACCCCTGTGCCGAGGTTCATCAGACTTCCGATCGCCCAAACGTCATTTGCCGAGCTAGAGGTCATGGCGAAGACATTCGCTTGCTCCTTCTTCCCGAACTTGGGGCCAGGAAACAGGCTCCATCTGGTGCCGTTCCACTGTTCGATCACCTGCCCCGGATGTGCCCCGTTGGTCACGTTTCCTGCCGCCCAAGCCAAGGTCGGAGAAATATCGACGACCCCCTGCAGAAAGCTGTTGTTGTCGCCTTTGATCATCGGAACGGGGAACGCTGTCCACGTGATCCCATCAAAATGGATCGCCGACTGTCCTACCGCCCAAATGTCGTTAGGGGAATACGCCGACGCCGCAAGAAGTTCGCTGTCGAGGTTCTCGTTCGGGGTTGGGACCACCTCAAAAGTCGAGCTGGCCTGCGTTTGTCCCTGGGCAGGCAAGTCTTGAAACAAGGCAATACTCAATCCGAAAAACGTTACCGCGCTAAGCGTAAGTCTCACGATTGCACCTCAATAGTGCTGAGTTAATGATTCGTCGGGTTTTGACTTTCACCAGTTGATAACTGGTACCAGTGGCTCTTATTCCCCACTCAGCGTTACCTTTTCGAACGACCCTCAGGACGCGTACGACGTTCAGCCTCAAACAGTCGCCTAAGCTTTGGAGGTTCTGCAGGGCGTTGGGTTTTTCCGGCGGAGAACCGAATTAGGCCGACAGGACAACCGTTGCCTCGGCCCGGCCAACACAAGGCAGCACATATCCCTGCGATCTTCTGTTCAGCAGTCAGCCCGGCTTCGATGTCCATTCGAACGGTGCCGCTCAGAACTCGATTTGCGCACGTGACAGCATAGGCCCCGGCGGAAGCCGTACGGAATCTGCGCGCGGTTTTTTTCCGCCAGATCCAACACAGCGCATTCGGCGGAAAGGTGACAAACCTCCTGCGACCCTATTCACGACCACACCAATGGCAATCGGCATACGTCCACGCTCGGAGTCGTGACTCGAATCTCATGTTAGGCGCTAGTCGCAGTTCGGCAGGGGCGATATCGCGTCCGACGAACTGCACTCATGCCGGCGTAACACTTGCTGGTGTGACACGATCCAGACTCCGTCTCCGTTCGCGACATAAAACAAGTTTTGGGCCGAGTCCTCCAACATGCTGGTGACCCCGTCAAAGTTCTGAACGGTCCGCGGATGCGCGGGATCGCTTACGTCGAGCACGCGAATCGACTTGAGAACACCGCTTCCGTGAAGGCGTTCCGCGTCTCCAGTTGCGAGGGAAGCGCCCACGGTCGCGGAATTCTCAGGAGTTTCGAAGATGGCGAGTCCGAAACTCACCATGGTCAAGTTCTCCAGGGACACTTGATTGACCACCTTGGGCCGTTCTGGCTTGGTAATGTCAATCACGGTAACCCCCTGCCGGAAAGGTTGCTGCACGTACAGAAATTGTCTTCTGCCTTCTTGCTGCAAGAACATTCGTCGTATTCCGCCGGACAGTGGCAGGTGAGCGATCACTCTTGCCTCCAAGTAAGAAAAATAAGAATCACTGTCAGACGCGTCTGCGCCCGGCGCAGTCAAAAGTGCTCCGAGCGCCAGCACTACGCAAATAAGAGTTCGAATCTTCAAAATCGTTTTCATGGCATTCATCCTTTTGTGGGTTCTGTGCGCGTGATCCGGGCTTCATCCTGCTTTTCGTCAATTTGACCTGCCGATCAGCCAACCGGGAGCGGCATTCCACTCGACTCCTTGTCCGAATATGCTTCTACTGACGGGTCCGAGACTTTATGGAGGAACTTCAGATCCAGAACAATTGTCGTTTGGTTACCCGTCCCCGGAGTGCATTGAGGGCCGCTGTAATCTTCTCTTGCGGAGACGAGCCCGTCACAATTGTTATCGCTAGTTGCTGCGACCGCTGTTCCAGTGCATGCGGCCCCGCTATAGTTTCTTCCGACTGTGGAGGGCATGTGACACTCTTTGTTCTGCACGACAACTGGCCAATTCGTCTCCTTCATTGCACTCAACAGTTCAGGAGACTCACCATGGTCGACGTGCGCTAGCCCTACTATCTCTAGCACTCCTCTTTTCTGCAGTATTGCTGGAGTCAACGGTCCCGATAAATGCTCGGCGCTCACGCTCGGGAATACAAATGTGATTTCGCGAGTCGCATTGTGAATGACGGGATCACCGCAGACCGCTCCGGCATAGGCTTCCGTTGGCGACGCTGTGACGTCGCGGTCCACGTGAGTCAACGTAAGACCTCCGACGACTTCCAACCTGCCGGTCCCCGTTCTCAGAATGCGCGTAGACTTGAATGTCAGCAGGGTCTGATCCGTCGCGTCAGGGACGTAGCTGGTCGGTAAGGTACCCTCAGGACTGAGTACGTGCCCCCAGTCCTCATCCGCAGGATAGATACTAAGATCGAAGAACGAGGCGTCGAGGTCGTTTGTGTCCAGCTTTACTTTCCCGGTCACACGTCCGACACCGGAGCTGACCAACTCTGAATTCGCTCTCGCGCCCTGAAACAATCGGGCATTGGATGTGCTGGCGTCGAGAATCCAGGTATCGCTAGCAAGCGCCATAGAAGTAATAAGGAAAGCCGTGGACGCAAATTTTATAGCTCGATCTTGCATGTTGTATTCCTTTCATCCCGTTCGACGCATTTCAAGTAGCGCAGCGCTTCAGTCGTCCTTCGACGTTAGGGGCTATTTGCGCTCCGTTAGTGTTGACCAGCATCGAGCAGGATTTATTTCAGAACTGGATTTCTGGGTTTACGAACCATTTCCGCGACATTGCCTACGCTAGTGCTTTCGTTCAGACCAGCGAGATAAATAGGCCGCGCAGTGATTAGGACGGCCTAACTAAGTCTTTCGGAGTTCTCTCCTGACGGACCTCGCAAACACACCGAGGCCTCCCACAACTCATACACCGTAGTGATTTTCAGGATTTATCATTACGATGACGCCCGTCTCAATCATCCGATCATCCAAGACGGTCGCCTGCTCGCGCTGGCAGTCGTTTTCACGGCTCACCGCTCGCAGAGCCGCAACAATCGAGCCAGGGACACAAGAACCGATTAGTAAAATCAGGGCGCTCAAGAAAAGACCGAACAGCAACTCAACGAGGCTTTCCAGCATTCGCATGTCCTTCCGTCTCCAGTGGGGAGCTTCCGAAGCTCGTGTATTCGAAGAATAGGCGCACAGATTGCGGTAGCGCCTGCGTCCTGAGAGATTCCAACTCTCCGAACGCAGTTCCCATGCTCCTCAACAAACTCAATGGCGCCGCAGTTATAAATCGACGTTCGTACCAACGTTGCAGTAGCAACTACATGCCGCCTGGGTTCTGATCAAAAACCAGCGCCTCTTTTTGATGACCGAAATCGATCTCTTTCAGCGTTGACGCTGCCGCGCCTGTTGCTTCGATCACGACGGCGTCCTGCGTGACTTGATCGGCATTCGTCTTCAAGGTTGCTAGCGACGTGACCACAGTCTTCCCGTTCTGCTGGAAACTCACTTGTACCGCAGGGCCGGTCCCTTCCCACTCCACCTTGTAGGTACCAGGTTTCAGCGTTGTACCGCCGATTTGCACGACGTCAGAAATCTCGAGCAAGTGTGTGCTGTTCCGTGCAGCGTGGGCATTTTCGGCAAACCCGAGCAGGCAGCTCAGACTAAGTACGATTGCGAAATACGATGTTTTCATGATTTACCTTATTAACACATTCTGAATGGCACTATTGATAACGGTGCTCGAGCGGTTTTATTCCGTATGTGTTTTTTGACTTATTTGCAAGTGGGCAATGGACAGTTGATTCGCGCGGCAGATTTATTTTGGATCGTGGAATCCCCACAGTCGGTGAGGCAAAAGATACGTGAAGCCCGCAAACCCTTCCCACTGCGTCGAGGAAGAAGAGAGGCCATGATCGAATCCGGTATCCACTACAAGATTTTTCCTGACCGGATACGAGACGGCCCACAAATTCCCGACTGCATTTCTGTTGATGAGCGGCTGCGTGAAATGCCAGAGTTCGACTGCGACTGTCAGCCGTCCCAGTGAGTGTGAAATCGAGAGCGTTTGGCCGAATTGACCTCGGCGTATTATGCTTTTAGTTTGTTCGGAAAAGATGCCGTTGATGTCGAAGTGGAAACCTGCGAGGTCGTCGCTCACCAGGATCAACGCACTATTGCTGAATGTGCCTATGTCAAGTTCCGGCGCCGGACTCGCGTAGAGACGGCGAATGTAGCTGAGGCTTACTGTAGGCTTGTGTCCCTCCCCTGGCAATACGACTGCCTGAAATCCGGCGAAGACCTCGCCGGGGCGACTGCCTGAGAGAGCATCGCCGGTAGCTCCACTCGCTTGAGCAAGTGGCTCCGAAAGGGCCAGCAACTGAAGGCGGGCTGCAACAGTGAGCTTGGTGACCTGATTAATGCCAAATAGCGACGTGAACTCAGGTGAGGTTTCGGAATAGAGTCCGCCGTTCTCAAATTGCAGGTACCCCGCCGGGGTCAATGTTGCGGGAGTTGAAACCGTGGGACGACCGGGATTCACCTCCGGTGTTTCCACGGCGGACGACTGCGCACCAATCCGCGCGACAAGTAACAATGCAGCCGCCCCCGCAAAGCCGCAGCGAAGTAGTCTGATCAAAATAACCTCCGAAGGAAGTGAGATCGCGCGCGAAGTGTTTCTTTTGCTGTTCCCTTCCGGCTACGCGCGTGGAGTCAAGAATGGCGGCGAATAAAAAGGCTCAGACAACGGGCGCGATGCAAAATGGGGGGAGTCCTTACTCACTTCACCACGACCTGGCCGGTCATTTTCGGATGGATCGTGCAATAGTATGGATAGGTTCCTGCCTTGGTAAACGTTTAAGAGAGCTGTTCGTCCGTATCCATCACCTTGGACTTGAACACGCCGTCTGTGCTCACCGCCATATGAGGGATGTCATCACTATTTGTCCGGGTAACTCTTGTTCCGACGGTTACCGTGATTGCCTGCGGCCCAAAAGCGAAATTATCGATTTTCGGCGCTCAATTTGCCACAGAGCGCTGGTCAGTTGCTGTGACGCGCGATGATCCGACGGGCAGCAGCAGTATCGCAATCAGTACCACACTAGCAATCCGCACATTTCCGTCGCCATTTTGTCTGTCTCCTTACCTTTGATTTTCTTGCTTGAACCCTGAGGTGTATCGTTTTCTGCTGGGTGCGCGTACGTGCGGCTTCGTCTCACTCCTCTACTACCAATGTTCCTTTCATATTTTTATGGCCTAAGCCGCAAACACTCGAGCAGCGAAATTGGAAAGTTCCAGCCTTGTCAGCCATGAATTCGACGACAACCGTCGTTCCCTTCGGAATTTTCTGGTTGATGTCAAAGTCGTCCAGCTTGAATCCGTGATCGTGATCCACGGCGGCCATGATTAATCTGACGTGCTCGCCTTTCCTGACGTGCAGCGAACCAGGGCTAAATTCGTATTTCCTGAGCGTGACCTGAATCTCATGTACCCCTGGCGTCGGGCTCCCCGCATCTTTAGCCGCTTGCGCAACTGTCTTTGTTGATGCTGCGGACAAGATCGCGAGTCCTATTATCATCATCTTCAGCCTGTTCACGTTGAATTCCTTTGCTTGACAATCAGGTTGGCGTTCACTGGAGATAACCAAATGTGTTGATCTTTTATTCCCCCGGAAGTGCAATGTTCGCGTTGGGACAGGAAGTGATTCCGTTTAAGTGGAATACTGGCCGCGAGTGCGTAGCCGTTCCGATAGTGCTCTCAATTGCAAGAATCGATCCATATATGAGGGAATATCGGGAATATTTTCTTCGGCCCCGCGTTTTTAGCAACAGTGGAACTCAACGTGGAGGCAAGCCCCATGCAAGATGACTGGGATAAGCGCGGCGAAGTGGTTGCGGCAGGGTCGATCTGCCCAATCCCCGACTGCGGTGCATTAGTGATTTCCTGGAGGTCACCAGACCGCACGGGACGTGACAATGCCAGATCGTGGTGTGAGTTTACGTGTCCGCGCTGCAGAATCGACTTCACCGTCCCTGAAGATGAACTGATTTTTCAGTTAGTACCGAAGGAATGGCTGTTGGCGAGAGTCCAAACCGCATAGCCCGGCGGTGGATGCGTCATAGGAGGGTCGTCAACCATTAAGCAGGCGACCAATGCCGCTCGTACTTGCCGTTTGTGTCTCCCCAATTTTGAATTGCATGATTTTCAGTGGAGCTAACAGAGTTTCGGATCTTTTCCTAAGGAAAATTCTCCAGTCGGGTTCTGTGGGCTTGAGGAGTGAATCGCGGGCGGCGGCCAACCGGAATGGACGGGACCAACTCCGCCGCACCCCCCGAACTCGTTATTGACCTGTTCCTCGCGAAGGAGTCGTGCGAGCCTGTGCCTCCTCTTGCCCACTGCCAACCACGCGCAAGAGCATCGCGCTGCCCTTGTCGACTTTCACCGCTTTGCGGTTGGAGGCCAACGTGACTTCACCAATCGTCTTCGTCCGCCCGGATCGCAGGATTTTAAGGTCGCCGAATCCGTATGAGCCACAGGCA
>DATNKA010001091.1:0-4621 GCA_035603655.1 Candidatus Acidiferrales bacterium
TCTCGCGTGTACGTCTGGCTCGTCGGTTCCCGTCATCGCTGCCATTGTGGCGACCGCCCCTCAGAGCCTCGCCACGCTTAAGCAACTGCCCCAGGCTTGCCTACGACTCGGCGGAGAAGTCCCGTTTGTCCCGCATAATAAGCCTGATGGAACGAGATACTCGCCAAAAGCGAGCGCACCGTTTCCTTCGGATCGTTTGTCGGCGAGTACGGCGCCGGCTCATCCAGCTTTTTTGTCGCCAGACCGGCCAGCCCTGCATCCACGCGCTCCGACGCTTTGTCGAAGGCGGCCAAAAGTTCCTGCAAGGCCACGGCCTCGGCTGAATCCTTGAGCGGAGATGAATGGCGCCCGTAGGGCTTTAGCCGTCCTTCTCCCATCACCGGCTTTTGTCCCAGCAAAGGAAAAATCAACTCGTATGAAAAAACGAGATGACCAATGACCCAGTTCAAACAGTTGCCCGCAGGCTGAGGCTGAATCAAACTTTCTTCATGAGAAATTCCTTCGACGTTCAAACGCATAACACGCTGCGTCACTCGGGCCTGATGCCGAAGCACTTCGATTTCGTTCGAAACTGCTACGGGTGCTGGAGCCATTTTTCTCTCCTTATTATGTATTTCCTTTGTCGCCATCGTCTTTTCTCCCTTCGTGAGATTCTGGATTTAAGTTTGCGTCCTCGGTCGGCTTCCATGCCAGGCTTCGTTAGAGAGCCACGCTCTCCGGCACGAAAGCCGCGACCTGGCGTTCGAGGGCCTTGACTACCCCGTTGCGCCAGCCCTCGGCGATGGATTGGGACATTGGATCAGGGAAAATCTCCTCTTCGCCTTTTTCCACGCCATCGAAGATGGCCACCGCGACAGACTCGGGCGAGGCCTTCGGGAAATTGACGCTTCTGCTCATATCGGTATCGACAGGTCCGGTCAAAATGGCATGAACGGTCACGCCTTGGCCGGCCAGGAGCGCCCTCAGAGACTGAGTCATGCTGAGCATGGCGGCCTTCGAAATCGAATAACCGGGTATGATCGGCACGGCCGCAAGCGCCGACGTTGAAAGGTTATTGACGATGGCGCCATTCGATTGTTTCAACAACGGCAAGAACGCGCGAGTCACATTCAGGGGGCCGAACAAGTTGACCTTCAGATGCTGTTCGATCACCTCGGGCTCACTCAGATCGTCGTACATGGCGATACCGGCGTTGTTGATGAGGACGTCGAGACTGCCAACCTGCCCGACAGCCCGCTGGATCTGCGCAGCGTTGGTCACGTCGAGGGTTACGGGCGTCACGCGACTGTCAGAGTGTTGCAGTGGGCCACGAGTTCCCGCATACACTCTTCGCACGCCTCGTCTCAGTGCCTCTTCTACGAGTGCCCGGCCGATGCCGCGGTTGGCGCCGGTGATCAAGATTGTTTTGTTTTCGATGTTCATATTGTCCTCCGGGTTTGTTCTTATTGTTCTTACTGCAGCTATTACGGCTGCCGGCGACGCCAGGATACGTCCGAGTCAAATTTCTTGAAGTGCACGCCAGCGCTTACCTTCATGCGGAATCGCTTGGCCCAGCGGCACATACCGCGAAGCGGAGCGATGATTGTCTTCCCCGCTGGGTCAATGAATATTCGACAGCAAGAGGTTTTGAGCTGGTCGCGCTTCTGGCGATCAATCCTGAAGATTCGAGACTGCGTAGAGTTCTGGTAAGTATCCGCTGTGAGACCCCTTGAAGACGGCGGCGCAACTCCCCATGTCGGTAAGGCTTTTCTTGAAGCGAAAACAAAACCTTTGGCGTCCACCTGCCAACGAAGATCGGCTTCATCGCATTCGATCCCTTTATTGTGTTCATAGTTTCCCGCCTGATGCGAAAAGGTGCAATTAGGAACATATGTGTGCCTATCTGATCTTCTCGTATTAACTCCTTTCATCAGTTCATACGGCTGCGGGGATCGAGAGGATACGTGACATTTCTTCGGCCCGCGCGGCGCACGCACGACTGATCGAGGAAGCCGGTAGCATCGACCATCGAGCAGGCCGTTTGGAAGATTGGCTCACTTCCAGGAGTTTTGCAGAGGTACGCTGTTGAAGGCGCGTTGCTCTGTGCTGGCGAAGCACTCGAACCTAAATCGGTATCACCCGCCGTATCATCGGCAGACAGGAAACTAGCCAGAAGCGGGTCTGGGAAGTCACGAACCTCGTTCACCCGAAGCCGCGGGAAAAGCCATTGGCGTTCAATCCCCTGCTAGTCTCAGTCGCAGACGAGGGACATCTTAGAGAACGCGGTGAGTTCCGCCGATCAGACCACTCTTGTGGCTGCAGTGAAGGCCGCTGGATTGGTACCGTGACACGCTGGCATTCCATATGCTGCCAGAGCGCGGGGAACCCAGGGCTGGTGCTGCGAGAAACCGAATCGCCAAACAGCAGGCGAAGAGGCAATTTTCATAACAAGAATCACTTTATACTTGATCGCGAGATCGCTTGGGGATAAAATCCGCCCCAAGTACCAACATTTCAGCTACACCTCCCCCCCGGCGTCACTTAAGCAGCACAGCGAGTGCAGTCGGTTCCGCCTCCTGCAATACAGGATTGCCGAACATCGAATCTGCCGATGAAGTCAGTCCGTATTCACAGGCGCTCGAGAGTTTGAAGTTACTCGGTTCAGGACGTCGCTCTGGCGATCGATGTCCGGCAGCGATTCCCAGCCCAGAGACCTGGCGTGGATCAGTTGACCTCAGTCGCCTTCGACCATCGGAGGCAACACCGGAGTGACCTTCACCTATAGGAGGATCCTTCTCTGCGCGACCAGAACTAGGGTAGTAGTCCGCAAGTCGGTTGTCGGCGGTGGATATGACCAGCCTATGGCACCGCTTCGTCGAGCGTGGCGACTCTTCGCGCCGGGGCGCTATCGTGCAGGCGCTCTTGCACGAACATGTGCGCACGCACGCGCCGACTTCCGAGGAGCATACTGGACCCGGCATTGTCTTCTTCGACGCGGTCAGCCAGCCGGTATGTGATCTGGTGCGAGAATCGAGCCGAAACGGCCGCGAACGAGTTCTGGCCGTGGCCACTTTCCAATCCGCATTGACGGGCAATAGCGCCTGGCGGCTGCTGCACAGCGGCGCTTCCGACGTCTTTGCCTGGGACCACTCGACACAGCCAGCGCGAGAGATCGCAGAACGCTTTGAGCGCTGGCAGTCTGTGGATCGAGTGGTGTCGTCGCCCGTGGTGCGGGACAACCTGGTCGGCAGCAATCCCGCCTGGATTTCGATGCTGCGGCAGATGGTGGAGGTCGCGAGTTTTACCGATGCCTCGGTCCTGATTACAGGAGAAAGCGGAACCGGCAAGGAGCTTGTCTCCCGGCTTATCCACTCTCTCGACGCGCAGCGCCAGAAGCGCGATTTAGTGGTGCTGGATTGCACGACTATCGTCTCGGAATTATCTGGAAGCGAGTTCTTCGGTCACGAGCGCGGAGCCTTTACTGGCGCGGTTGCCGCACGGGACGGGGCTTTTGCCCTGGCAAGCGGTGGAACCTTGTTCCTCGATGAGGTCGGAGAGCTTCCGCTTACGCTGCAGGCCGAACTTCTGCGGGTGGTGCAGGAACGTACCTACAAGCGAGTAGGCAGCAATGTTTGGCAGCAGACCGATTTTCGCCTGGTGTGCGCCACCAACCGCGACCTGCTGCACGAAGAGTCACAAGGGCGGTTCCGGCGCGACCTCTACTATCGCATCGCGGCCTGGACCTGTAAGCTTCCTGCTCTACGGGAACGTCGCGAAGATATTCTGCTGCTTGCTCAGCACTTCTTGCGGCACCTGCGCCCAAACCAGGAACCTGAAATGGATCAGGCCGTAAAAGACTACCTGTGCCAGCGCGCATATCCGGGGAACGTCCGCGACCTGAAACAAGTTGTTTCCCGCATGAGCTATCGCCACGTGGGTCCGGGGCCTCTGACCGCAGGCGACATCCCGCAAGAAGAGCGGCCATCTTTGGAATCCGTTCCCTCGGAGTGGCGAGATGGTTCTTTTGAGGCTGCGATTGGCCGGGCCGTCGGGATGGGCATCGGCGTCAAAGAAATCGGCCACACCGCGGTCGACACGGCCATCCGGATGGCGGTTGCCAGCGCCAACGGGAATCTCGCGCGGGCGGCGCGCCAACTCGGGGTCACGGACCGGGCTTTGCAGATGCGGCGGGCCGCGCGGCGTAAAGGCGCTCACGGAAAGGAGACCGACGCTGCGCCCGGCCAGTTCGAAGACTCAGCTTGAAGGAAACTGCGCACCGGACCACGGATCCCGGAGTTCGCCCCGACTCCACGCTGCGGCAACGGCGGTAACGGCATAAGCTTTAGGTCGCGGCCGCACCCCGGCAGTCAAGCGCAGGAAGTTGCCGCTGAGGATCATCTGCTCCTCGTGTTGCGGCAGCCCGAGCACGCGTACTTTGACTAACTCCACCGCGGGATGCAGCCAGGGACCGTCCGTGCCGAAGAGCACTTTGCCGGCTCCGGCGCGCCGCACGGCGTCCTGAAGAAGATCGAAGCGGCGAATTCCGGAAGTATCCATGTAGACGTTGGCGTGCCGAACCAGATGATCGATCATGGCAAGTTGAGCCCGCCAATCGTCGGCGAAACTGCCGAGATGAGGGATG
>DATNKA010001092.1:0-7736 GCA_035603655.1 Candidatus Acidiferrales bacterium
TGAGTTGCGTCGAAGTACCTGCAATCAAACCGAGCAGCATGTAGCCGACGTGCGCAATGGAAGAGTAGGCTAGCAGACGCTTGGTATTGGTTTGGGTGAGGGCGGCAAAATTGGCGCCGGTCATGGTGGCGATGGAGACGAAAACGAACAGGGGAACGTAGATGGGGCGCATCGCCGACAGACCTAACACAGCGTTGGGAAAGGTCGGGTAGGTGGCGCCCATGATCCGCAACAGCATCGCCCAGCCCGCGGCTTTGACGGCGACGGACATGAATCCAGTAACGCAGGTGGGCGCACCCTCGTAGGCGTCGGGCGCCCACTGATGAAAAGGCACCGCGGCGATCTTGAATAAAAGCCCGGTGGCTGTGGTTAGTAAGGCGACGATCGCTACCGGATTGTGCGGGTCCCGGGCAAGAATCATCGTGAGCCGTTTACCAATGTCTCCCAGGTTCGTGCTGTCGGTCAGGCCATACAGAAGCGAGAGACCGTAGGCAAAGATCCCGGAAGAAAATGCGCCGAGTAAAAAATATTTTAGAGCAGCTTCGTTGGAACGGCGGTCGCGCCGCAGGAAGCCCACCAGAACGTAGGTGGAAATTGCCATCAGTTCCAGGCCGATGAAGATAAGAACGATGTCGAAACCGGCGGCCATGCACATCATGCCCACGACGGAGAGCAACATCAGAGCATAATATTCGCCATGGTTCTCATGCTCGGTCGTCATGTAACGCACCGACATGAGAATGGAAATACCGGTCGCCGCGAGGAACAGATAGAAGAAAAAAAGGGCGCAGCGGTCCACCAGCATCGTGTCCATCAGGCCGAGCGAACCCATGGAGACTGAGCGGTTGGCATGCATCCAATGCTGAATCGTCCACACGCCCCGGGCGGCAAACAGCACGCCTACGAAAGCCAGGAGCGCGTTGACCCATTTCTCCTGCGCGGGCAACATGAGATCGATCAGCAGGATGCCAAGCGCAAACACAGTAAGCAGAGTGATAGGCAACACCAGCAAATAATCGCTTGGTGTGAATTGAGAGAGCACGCCCACTATTTCTTCCCTTTCGGTGATTGTATTGTCGCCGGTGAATTTATCAGGGCGGCGACCGGAACTGGGGCTGTCGTTATTTCAGGTCGGAAGGCTGCGTTCACGGCGTCACCCGCTTGCGGATTGCGGACGTTTTGCACTATTTGATTGACTGGCTGCTCAAGGATCTGAAAAAACGGCTTGGGATAGAGCCCGATCCAGAAAGCCATGATAAGGAGTGGTACAAACGTAAGGACCTCGCGCGGTGTAAGGTCGTGTAGCTTTTCATTTTTCGGATTTGTTACCGTGCCGAAGAAGACGCGCTGGTAAAGCCATAGCAGATACGCTGCCGCGAGAACTACACCGGGCACGGCCCATGCGCCCCAGCGCCAATTTTCCATGAACGTACCCTGCAGAATGGTGAACTCTCCGACGAAACCGTTGAGCAGGGGAAGCCCCATCGAAGACAGGAACATGATCATGGTGATGGTGGCGTAGACGGGCATCACATTCGAGATACCACCGTATTCGGCGATCTCGCGCGTATGGCGCCGTTCGTAGAGAATGCCAACGATCAAGAACAATGCGCCGGTGGAGATGCCATGATTGATCTGCTGCAGGACCGATCCGCTTAAACCTGCGGAGTTCAACGCGAAAATTCCCAGCGTGCAGAAACCCAGATGGCTTACTGAGGAGTAGGCCACCAGCTTCTTCATATCCTTCTGCATGAGGGAAACGAGCGCGCCGTAGATGATGGCGATGATGGAAAGAGTGATCATCCAGCTGCGAACTCGGGTGTGCATGAGCACATCGGGGAAAAACGGCAGCGAGAAGCGAATGAAACCGTACGTCCCCATCTTCAGCAGAACACCCGCCAGGATGACCGAGCCGGCCGTCGGCGCCTCCACGTGAGCGTCTGGCAGCCATGTGTGGAAGGGGAACATCGGGACTTTGATCGCGAAAGCAAAGAAGAATGCGAAAAACAGCAGAGTGGCGATGGTGGGCCCGTTGGGGTCGGAATAGATTTTCGGCGCAGTTTGGTAGAGGGCAGTAAGACTGAAGGTATAGACTCCGGTCAGGGTATGGTGATGAAAATATAGGAACAAGATGCCCAGCAGCATCAGCACCGATCCCGCCAGCGTGTAGAGGAAGAACTTGATCGCCGCGTAAAGCTTGCGCGGGCCGCCCCAGATGCCGATCAGCAGATACATGGGGACCAGCATGGCTTCCCAGAAGACGAAGAAGAGAAAAAAGTCCAGCGCCATAAAAACGCCGAGCATGCCCGTCTGCAGAATCAGAAACCAGACGTAATATTCCTTAACCCGAATCTGGATGGCGGTCCAAGACGATAAGATCGAGATCCAGCCCAGCAAGGTGGTGAGCATGATGAGCAGGAAAGAAATGCCGTCGATGCCGATCACATATCCGGCGCCGATGGAGGGAATCCAGTTGTTGGGCACACCCTCGATAAACTTGAAGCGATCAGGAGTGTTGATCTGCGACCAGAACATGGGCACCAGCGGCAGCGAGATCAGAAAGCCGCCGAGCGCGAAGAAATTCGCGATCCAGCGCACGGCGTCCTTGTTCTCTTTGGGAACAAAAAGGAGCACGAGCGCGCCGATGAGCGGCGTGAAGAGGATGATCGAGAGTATGTGGTTTTGCATGAAAAGCTCTTAGCCTTTGCTCTTAGCCTTTAGCCCTTAGCTCGTGACTCTCGCTTTTATCGTTCTCAGCTGAGAGCCAAGAGCTAACAGCTAAGAGCTGTTTTCAGTGATACACATAGTAGAAAACGAAACCCACCAATCCCGCGGTCATCACCAGCGCGTACCACTGGACCAAGCCCCATTCAAACAGGCGCGCGGGATAGGAAATCATGCGCGCTAGAATTGCGGGGCCATTGACACCGATGCCGTCGATGATCCACTTATCCCACCAACTGGAAATTGTTGCCGTCAGACGCGTGATCCAGCCTGCGGCGTTCACTGCGCCATCAATGACATGGGTATCAAACCATGCCGAGGCTTCGCCGAGCCCCAGCACGCCGAGGCGGACCTCACCCACCTTGCGGCGTCCCGTGAAGACCGTATCGTAGGTTTCGTCAACGTAATATTTGTTCAGCAGCGTTTTGTAGACAGGCGGGGCGACGACAGCGATTGGCTCGGAATAGCTTTTATCGGCGTGGCGATAGCTTCTCCAGGCCATGCCCCAGCCCAAACCCGCAGCGCCCAGAGACAAGGCCATCAGCAGCCACTCCGTGCTGGTGTTGTGCTCTTCTTCCACTCCCGCCACGAGCTGGCTGGTTCTGCCTTCTTCTTGAAGCACACGAGCTTCACCGGCGAAGACAGGTTCAAGAAATTTCGTGAATCGGTCGGAACCTCCGAGGCTATGCGGCCAGCCCAACCATCCGGCGACGATGGCGCACAGCGCGAGCGCAACCAGCGGCGCGGTCATCGATACGGGCGATTCGTGGATATGGTGCTCCACGTCGTGACTCATGCGCGGGCGACCATGGAAAGTCAGATACATCAGGCGAAACATATAAAACGCGGTCATCAAAGCAGTCGCGAATCCGACATACCAGAGAAAGCGGTAGGCCCCACCTTCGCGCGACCAGGTCTCCCAGAGAATCGCATCTTTCGAAAAAAAGCCAGCAAACGGGAAGATGCCGGCAATGGCCAACGTGGCAATGAACATGGTGCGGTGCGTGACCGGAATGCGGTGGCCGAGGTCACCCATGTTGCGCATGTCCTGCTCGCCGCTCATCGCGTGGATCACCGAACCCGCGCCGAGGAAGAGCAGGGCTTTGAAGAATGCGTGCGTGAAGACGTGAAAGACGCCGGCGGCGAATGCTCCTACGCCGAGCGCGAGAAACATGTATCCAAGTTGCGAGACTGTGGAGTAGGCGAGCACGCGCTTGATGTCGTTTTGCACCAGGCCGATCGATGCGGCGAAGATTGCGGTTAGAGCGCCGACGATCGCAACCGTCTTCATCGACGTCGGGGCGAGTACGAACAGTGCGTTCGAACGCGCCACCATGTAAACGCCAGCAGTGACCATGGTGGCAGCATGAATCAACGCCGAAACCGGGGTGGGGCCTTCCATGGCGTCGGGCAGCCAAACGTAGAGCGGAAGCTGCGCCGATTTGCCGCAGGCTCCAACAAACAAAAGTAACGTGGCCGCAGTGATGATGGGGTCGCCGATCGTAAAGTGGCCGCTACGAGCAGCCGTGGTCACGTCGGTGAAGCGCAGCGAGCCAAAATACCAGGCGATGAAGAACATTCCCAGCAGGAATCCCGCGTCGCCGATGCGGTTGACGATGAAAGCCTTGGCCGCAGCATCGCTGGCGGACTTGCGATGGAAATAAAAACCGATCAGGAGATAGGAACACAGCCCCACGCCTTCCCAGCCAACGAAGAGCAGCACATAATTGTTGGCCAAAATGAGCGTCAGCATGGAAAACATGAAGAGGTTGAGGTATCCGAAGAAGCGGTAGTAGCCCCCTTCATGGGCCATGTATCCGGTTGAGTAAATATGAATCAGCATGCCAACGCCAGTGACGAACAGCAGCCAGATGCTGGAAAGCGGATCGAGCAGGAAACCTGCGTCGGCTTGGAACGCGGCCGGGGATCCGTCATGCGTGGTGTAGTTCATGTGGCCGGTGTCGGTGCCGAGCCAGGTATAGAGGATGGTTTGATAGGGTTGATGAAAATGCTCCGGCGTGGATGACCAGGCTGAGTATTGCCGGACCGCACCGCAGGCCATCACGAATGCCAGCACGATGCTGCCCACGCAGACTGCGCTGACCGTGGCCTTCTGCAACTTACGACCGAAGAAGAAAATGATGGTCGCGCCAAGGGCCGGCAGCAGCGGGATCAACCAGATGTGGGTGAGGAACATTCGTTTAAGCTTTTAGCTCTTAGCCTTTGCTCTTAGCTCAAACCCTTAGATTTTGGCTAAGAGCGAATGGCTAAAAGCTGCACTCTCTTACCACTTCAGCAAATTCACTTCGTCGATGTTGACCGTCTCCTTGTTGCGGAAGAAGGCGATTAGAATCCCGAGGCCGACCGCGGCTTCGGCGGCGGCATCGGTGATAACAAAAATGGCGAAGACCTGGCCGTGCACTCCTCCCCACGTACGGGAGAAGGCAACAAGGTTAAGGTTCACGGCATTCAGAATCAGTTCGATCGACATCAAGACGATGACCACGTTGCGGCGGGTCAGCACGCCGATGACGCCCAGCAGGAACAAAGCTGCGCCCAGGACGAGGTAATGTAGCGTCGTGATGTGCAGCATCGACTGCATAACAACAGCTTCTAGCTCCTAAGCTCCCAGCGCCTTGATTCATTTCGCTCGGCGCTGGCTACGGTGCTCGCCCCTAAATTCTCTTCTTGGCCATCACCACCGCACCGATGATCGCCACCAGGAGCAACAACGAGGCGATTTCGAAGGCGAACATGTATTGGCCGTACAACATCGTGGCGACCTTCTGAGTGTTGTCGTTTTCTATCACTGGCAGCGCGTGTTCCGGGAAGATGTTCTTTCCTTTCATGAAGACAGCGATGAATAATCCACCAAGGGCTGTGGCAGCAATCATTCCGACGATCCACTGACTGTTAAATTGCCGCTCCTTCACGGAGCGATCGATGCTCACCAGCATGATGACGAACAGGAACAAAACCATAATGCCGCCGGCATAGAGAATGATTTGCACGCCAGCCACAAATGGAGCGTAGAGCATTAGATAAATGGACGCCTGAGCCAATAGCGTTACGATCAGTGCCAGCGCTGAATGCACCGGATTCTTGCGCGTAATCACCAGGATCCCCCCGATGAGCATGATCCCGGAGAGCAGGTAAAAGAAAAATGGTGTGGCTACGGGTGCCATAACTTTTCTTGGAGCAGCGCTACACTAGCCGTCAAAACAAGAACTCCCAATCCCATAGGCAGCAGGACTTTCCATCCCATCTGCATGAGCTGGTCAAAGCGATAGCGCGGGAACGTGCCGCGATACCAGATATACATGTACATGAAGCCGGCAACTTTGGCGGCGAACCAGAAAATATCCTGCGCTCGAATACTGACCGCCGGAATAAAGAGAATCACGCCGATTAAGCCCAGGACTATGCCGAAGCCGGCCAGTCCGACGGTTTGAATCCGGAAAAGCGGATGCTTAGGCATGCGGGCCGCGTTGTAGAAGCAGATCGCAGCGAAAAAAAGAAACGTAATGCCGGGGAAAAGGGAGAACACCAGATCCCAGGTTGAATTGCTCAGCAAATTTGGGAACGGCCGCAGCCACCCACCGAGCCAGAGAGTGACTGCGATGGAAGAGACCGCAATCATGGCAGAGTATTCAGCAAGGAAGAACAACGACCAGCGGAAGCCGCTGTATTCGGTGTGAAAGCCTGCGGTCAATTCGGATTCGGCTTCGGCCAAATCGAAAGGCGCGCGATTGGTTTCCGCCACCATGGCGACGGCAAAGATGAAGAAGGCGATCAGTCCAAGCGGAAAGAATTTGAAAATGAACCACTCGTGCTGCGCCTGCTGCGCTTGCACGATGCCGATCATGCTGAGAGTTCCGGTGCCTTCGGCGTTCAAACTGGTCATTAAAATAGCAGATACCACAGCAAGTCCCATCGCGACTTCATAGGACACCATCTGCGCGCTGGAGCGCAGCGCACCGATCAGCGGATAGTGCGAATTGGAAGCCCAGCCCGCCATCACGATGCCCAGCACGCTCAGCGACGAAACCCCGAGCATGAAGAGAATTCCGATGTTCATGTCGGTGATGGCATGCGTGGGACCGAAGGGGACCACGACGAAAACCGTGAACGCCGCGAGCACGACGACGAATGGCGCGACCCAAAAAATAAGACCATCCGCCTCCGCTGGCATGATGTCCTCTTTGAGTAAGAGCTTGATGGCGTCGGCAATCGGCTGGAGCAATCCGTGTGGCCCTACGCGCATGGGGCCGAGCCGCACTTGCATGTGGGCGAGGATTTTTCGCTCGAGCCAGTTCATCGCGATCACGGCGACGGAGAGCCCGACGAAAACCAGCATGATATAGACCAGCGCCCAAAACATATTTCCTGCCGCCCCGGGGGTCAGGTCGCTGTCGAGATAGGACTGGATATATTGAATGATCTGACCCATCACCGGTCCACCTCGCCGAGAACGATGTCGAGCGTGCCGATCACGGCGATCACGTCGGCCACGAGTTGGCCGCGGCACATCACATCAAGCGCTTGCAGATTTACAAACGATGGTGGACGCACCCGTACGCGATAAGGCTGCGTGGACCCGTCGCTCACGATAAAGTATCCCAGTTCGCCCTTGGGTGCTTCGATGGAGTGGTAGACTTCGCCCACCGCCGGTTTCATCACCTTGGGAACCTTGGCCATGATCGGGCCCTCGGGGAGCCCATTGATAGCCTGCTGCACAATGCGCACGGATTGCCGCATCTCCCCCATGCGCACCAGATACCGATCGTAGGTATCGCCGTTCTGGCCGATCGGAATATCGAAATCGAAGTTTTTGTAGTTGGCGTAAGGCTGGGCTTTACGCAGGTCCCATTTCACGCCGCTGGCCCGCAGCACCGGCCCGGTCACGCCGAGAGCAATGCAGTCCTGGGCGGAGATGTTACCCACATTCTTGGTGCGCTCGACCCAGATTCGATTGGTGGTAAGCAATTCTTCGTACTCGTCGATCTTGGGAC
>DATNKA010001093.1:0-2161 GCA_035603655.1 Candidatus Acidiferrales bacterium
TGGGATCCTCCGCCTATCCAATGGGATTTGCGAGTCCTTTCTTTCGGTCATTGCCTGTTTCGATCCCTTGGATAATCCCTCCCGCTCAACGCGCACATCCTCTTAACGATGGAACAGCCGGACTGCTCGAACATTCGATTGAGGAAACCGTCGCTACGCTGGATTCATGCGACCGTCCTGTTCAATCAGACCTGACTACCAAGGAACTGGCGAAACACTACTAGGAGCTCTGGGGGTAGTGCGATTGAGCTGGCTACTTTTTCGCCAGCTCCCAAAATTTTTCTGTGGAAATCTCCGGATCGGACTGAGAAAATCTTACGTATGCGCGCCACGGGAAGAGGAAAGCTACACGCAGGTTAGCTGAACCTTATGGGATTCAGGGACACTGGCCGACTTGTCATTACGAATTAGACAAACCTGAGACGTTTAGCCAAGCAGCCACATCAACTTTACGTGGCGCCTTTCTACGTCTTCTACTGAACAGCGATACGGCGGAGGACGGTGATCGGGATAGAACCGTCGGGCCGGGCGGGGACTTTCCAGCTGAGAATGTCGCCCTTAAGTTCATAGGCGCGCACTTGAGTGGTGTCGTCATAGTTCGGAAAAGTTGAGCGATCAATCTTCATGGTGACTTTGCTGGATGCCGGGTCGACGCTATAGGTGCCGAACGAGCAGCTGGCGCTCAGAGACGCATCTTTGTACTCCTCGGGTGTGCCCTTGGCCCGGTCATTGCTGGCGAACTTCACGCGCACATCCCGGAAGACTTCAACCATGAAGTGGCCGTCGGCAGTAAAAATGGCCAAGCCGTGCGGCTGAGTTCCATAATCGGCGACTCGGGTGCCGTCCGGGAGGAGTTTGTCCGCAGCGATGAGCTTCCATGTGCCGACAAACGAGTTCGCGGCAGGCGTCTGGGCATGCACGGAGGGGATAGCGAATATCACAGTAGCAATAAGCGAAAGGACGCGATCGATCATGAGTGCACCGTACCATCCGCATGAACGCTGCACAATTTGATTGTTCTTACCGAAGGATTAAGTGGCGCTTACGCTTTCCGCAATACGTGGGAGCGTTGCGGGTGCGTGAGTTCGGCCAGAGCGCCTCGTGTGGCCGCGCCAAGCAAAGAATGGAAAGCATCAAGAGCAGAGTTAGCGGTGTTCGGGCCACGGTGCAGTGCCACGGGAAGAGTTGGAAGGGTAGGCAGGCGATGCAGCGACCTATTCGCCACTAGATGAGCTGGCAGTTGCATAGCGGTGCGTGCGGTAATGCCAAGCCCTCCTTGAAGCGCGGCCCATAGGCCGTCCAGGCTTGGGCTGGTGGCCGCGATACGATGCGGGATGTCGGCGGTTTCGAGCTGTTGTACCGCGGCCTTGCGGAAGGCGCATTGAGGGCCAAGTACAGCAAGTGGGAGAGAACCATCTTGTGTGCGGAACTCTCGGCTCGCGATCCAGAGCACAGGCAGTTCGCCCAGCAGCAGAGCGTCCTTCCGATCCGCGAATCCAATTGTCAGCGCGAGATCAAGCTGACTCTTGTCAAGGGCTTCGATGAGAGCGCCGTTACCCTCAATACGCAGCTCTATTTGAGTTCGTGGATAAAGGGCTGCGAACTGCCGCAAAGCATCAGGCAGCAGCGCCGCGAAATCCTGCGGAGCACCAATGCGAACGGTGCCGGCTAGCGTCGCGCCCTGCATGGTTTGCAGCAGGTCATCGTTCAGGGCAAGCATGCGCCGAGCGTATCCGAGGGCGGTCTGTCCGGCTTCTGTCAGCTTCAGAACCCGGCCGTGCTTGCGAAAGAGTGGTGTTCCTAGTTCCTCTTGCAGGCGCTTCATCTGCAGACTGATCGCGGCTGGTGTCCGCCCCAGACGGTCTGCCGCCTGCGCGAAGCCGCCTAGATCATGGGCCGTGATGAGGGTCCGTAGAATGTCGAGATCGAGGTTACGCAGAAGCATCCCTGACGTGAGGGTACACGAGCTCACGGGCCTACGAAAGTAAGAGAGCCACGATGTCAGTCCTGAGAAACGCCCATGTCGCCGGGAATGCTGGCGGATTCACGCATAATCACCAAATCACTCAGCGACCACTCTAGCGGCATTGGAGGAACCCCCACCTTCGGTCTCGTTCCACCTTATTCTTTATTCTTTGGTGTGCCATTTGAGCGAGTTTGG
>DATNKA010001094.1:0-2031 GCA_035603655.1 Candidatus Acidiferrales bacterium
CGTTCCCGCGTGGCGTGCATCACGCCTCGATCCGATACAAGCATTGAGAGCCGAATAGCCTGATCTTATGGCAACTTCCCAGAGGCACTCTCAATTGGTGCATCATCGCCAACTCAATCAGCCATGAGTGTCAGCAGTCACATGGACGTGTAGTTTGCATCTCGGACAAGTGGCCCTCTCTTTTCAACTGTTGCTAACAGATCGATCGTTCTTTCGATCACCTATTAGGTTTCTCCGGTATCTCGGGAATAGATGCTGTGACCGGTCTGGCAACAACAGTGAACGGGCTCTCGGGAACAGAAACCAACACTTACAACGGTTTGGCTGCGACAGTCTCTCAGCCTGCAGATTACGCGATGGTCGTTGATCCAGGGCACGAGTTCCCTGATGTGCTCTACCAGCTATGTGGCCCAAATGCTATGCCTTGTCGCGCTCGTCGGCCCACTCCTACCTGGACGACATTTTGACGAGTAACAGGTAACGCTCTTGTTTCGCTAGTGCGCCTTCTCGATGATCGTTTTGCAACGTGTTGGAGCGTTAACCGGATTGCACCTGGCTACAGCTCCACCAGGCAGACTTGCTGAATAGCCAGTCCAAATAGATGGTTCCGAGGCGGGGTAATCTGTGCTAAGAAGTTGCGCTCCGCTGGCCAGGGCAGAATCCCTGCGCGGTGTACTGTTGGAGCGCCCCTCTTTGGTGTCGGCGTCCGTACGCGTGCGTACAAGATAGCCCTTGCGAACAATCGCTGCTATCTCGTCTTTGGTTCCGTCGTTCTCTTCGACAAAGGCGCAGTCAGGCTCACCGGGGAGAGCATTGGTAAAGATGACCCGGCCCCGCAGCGACGGATGCCCATCTAGGTATACGGGGCTTACCGGATGCTGATCCATTAGGAAAACTACCTTGCCGCGAGATTGGTCGAGTGTTGGCCAACCGTTGTCCCGGACAGCTTCTTCGAGAGTTGCATGGGTTCCACGGACATCATCAGGCGTGATCAATTCACTCGGCGAGAAGACTGAGTGGATCTCGGCATCGAGCGCATCGAACGTTGCCGAGGTAAACTTTTCAGTCGACACGGTGTGGAACTGAACCGGCAGATCAGATTGTTTCGTTTCAAGCAGGATAAAGATTGGGACATGATCGGGATGTGCGTGGGACCACTTTCGCACTATCTCCAGGCAGGCTGTAAGAGGTTGGCATGTGCTGCGGTAATCGTAGTCCTGCACATGCATGACCTTGAAACCTGGCTTCTTCATGATGCCGTTTGGATCGAAGGGCGGATCGGCAGGAAGTCCCGCTTTGGCGACGAGTCTGGGGCCGAGCGGATCGGCAAAACGCCCTCCCTGGCTGTCAGCGTAAACATCAAGCTCGATTTGGCGGATGCCAGAAGATAACTGTTGGTCGAGCGGACGATGCTTATACTCGAAAGCTGTATATCGCGCGGGATTATTCTGCATCATCAGTTTTGCTTCACTCGCCGCGATCCCCGCGTGGTAGCTGTTGTGGGAGCCGATGACCTGAATTTGATTTATCTTGACCGAATCAGATTCAGCGTTTTGTCCGGCGACGAACGACGGAACGACGACGGCCAGAGTAGCAATGAACAGGGGAGCAACCGTATTTGTCCTCACTAAGGCGATCTCCATGAGCGGGTTTGTTTTCTTTTGGGGCAAGACCCGGCAAGCGCTGACACACTTGCCGGAGCAGGAGATGAAGGAACTGACTAAGAGGAACTTCCGACTAGAAGGACAAGCGCAGAGCTAACTGCACCTGACGAGAGGGATAAGCGTTCGCCGCAGTGTACGTTCCGAAGCTGGCTCCATCGGTTACCGCGGTATCCGGGTATTGGAAGTTGGTGGAATTCAGAACGTTGAACGCCTCGATCCGGAATTCCAACTTGCTTGCGTCAGACCATAGGGGGACGGACTTGTGCAAACCGAGGGTGAGATTGGCAAACGCCGGTCCGCTGAGGGAGTTTCGTCCAGCATTGCCGAAGTACTGGCTCGGGCTGGGAACGCTTACCTGGCTAGCAAG
>DATNKA010001095.1:0-5561 GCA_035603655.1 Candidatus Acidiferrales bacterium
GCGGCAGCTTGCCGGAGCGTTATTCGAGCGCGTCGCCCTGTCTCCTGCAAAACTCTCACCACCGGTGCGAGAACCTCACCCCGAAGCCGCATCTGTCTTTAAGGACAGGTATCTGGTCGAGTTTCTCGATCTTCCCAAAGACCATTCCGAAGCCGATCTCCACGATGGTCTCGTCGCAAAGCTAAAGGACTTCCTCATCCTTGGCCCGCCTGAGGCCAGCGCGGACCCTCTCGATAATGAGATTGCGCTCGGGTTCCGCGACAGCCGACACGATCACAACAACTGCGCGGCCGAGAGGACCGCCGGTATCGAGGTTTTCTCGGAACGACACGAACTCAACGCCGAGATGGCTTAGCGTGTCGAGTACTTCTAAAAAGTGCCTCACCCTGCCGCCCGCGCTAACGATCCTGAGAGGTTCGTGGACTCGGTGACCGCGGCAAACTTTCTTTCCATACAGCGGAGACATCTGTTGCAACTGGCACGAGAGGGTAAACTTCCCGCTTATCCGATAGGAGATGGACAACGTCGGCTCTGGCTATTCCGGCTGTCCGATCTTGCGAAGGCGATGGAGGAACGGATGATTCACGGAAAGAGCACGGGCACGACCTCAAGACTCGTCCGATACGTTGAACGAAGAGCAAATTTTCAACGCGATGACCAACCCGATTGGCGACTTTGTTGAGGCCAACTGGTTCAGCATATTGTTGGCCAGCTTTGCTGCGGCGACTCCGAGGCAGAACGTCATTCCAAACGCTCCGACCCCAGTCCCGGGTCCGGCCCGGAAGGCAGGACCGTGGAGCGGCAGGCATGCCGGGATGCGTGAACTCAGTGCGCCTTGTCAGATTCATCCTTCACCCGTGTCTGATCCGTAATAAAATTAACTTCCCAGGTCTTGCCACCATCGTCCGAGAATGACTGCTCGAAGTGGGGCGAATTCGTGGTCATGTCCGTCCAAGCATATCGAATAAGGATGGTCCTGCCATTAATCGTATCTTGGGCAAAAAACTCGCCGCGTCCATTCTTGAATCCGCCGACCTGGGGTGGGTCCATGATGCCATTCTTGCTATTGGCCCAATAGAGCCTCCACTGGTGGGATTGAGGGTTATAGGTACGCACGGTCAGACCTTCGATGTGGCCTACTGGATCATCTATCTCTACCGTGTCCAGCTCGGCGCGGCCATCCCAAATCTTGAAGCAGACGCCGGTACCTTCAGATTCGACCCAGGTATTCGAGCCTGTCAGGGGATGTAGGCGGCGCTTCAGGTGAAATTTCCATGCCCCAATCAGGGGGTCAAAATCGTGCTGCCCATCCCGTTCCGGGGAAGCTTGCTCGTCGCCCGTTGTCGACGCGCCGGGATTCTGCTGCGCGAACCCCTGTCGGGGCAAAGCTAGAACCAAGCCGCACGCCATGAGAAAAATCCGAATGTGTTTGATGTTCATCGCGGTCTCCGTCAATTTGTCTGTCTACGCTGCCGAAGCTGACTGCTCGACTCCCCGCCAGAATGCCGATAGCTTTCTGGGAAATAGTCCCGTACGTACTAAGAGCCAAGATCGAGTGCGATCTGCCGGCATGGGAAAGAAATTAACTCAGGCAGTGGCTTGTCACAATAGCCACTATTGAGCAATACGATATAGCCACTTAGGATTGAAGTCTTCGGATTTTATTGACTCGCGGGATTCGCTGCGTAGAAATTGTTGGAATGGAACGAATAGAGGTTAAATACAACATGCATCATTAGAATGCGCCCCTTGTCCCATCACCAAATGGTCTTCAGGCTGGCGGCGCGGATGCGCCTGTTCACGACTGATCAGCACCGCGGAGCAATTGGCGCACGTCGCTTGCATGGCTATTCACTCGACGATAGAATCCTGCAACTGCGTTGAAGGGTACTGTCCCATGGATGATATGCCGGCTGAGCGATCAAACAACAGCCGCCGAGGCATCTCGCGTCGCAAGCTGGTGCAGGCCTTGGGGGTGGCAGTGGCCGGTGCGCGCTTTCCTGCTTCCTTATTCGGTCAGGGGAAGTGTAGTGATGGTTACGGGACACAGTCTTGTCCATTACCCGCGGACGTGGCAACGGCTCCGATCAAACAGGTGTTTGCGTCGACAGGTTGGAGGACGGTGGCGCTCGACCACATCACGTTCCAGATGCCGGAATATCAGAAGGAAGCGGCGTTCTACATCGCGCTCATGGGATGGAAGCTGCGAAGCGATGAGGGTAAGCAGGCTGTGTTAGACATCGGCGACTGGGGATCGGTAATCTTCAAGCAGGCACCCGAGCAGCACTCGGCCGTGGTGGAGAACTTCTGCTTCGTCATTGAGCCTTGGAGCCAGAAGACGGTGCAAGAAGAACTGCGAAAGCGTGGTCTAACGCCGGTAGCCGAAAATGATGGCAAAGGGTTCGAGAGTTTCCATGTGAAAGACCCAGATGGATTTGATCTTCAGTTGAGTAACGGTGAGGGCCTGATGAGAGCCCGCAGGACCCCAGCGACTGCGAAACTGGCCGCTCGGGATCCGTTTTTATCGACGGGATGGAACACTGCGTGGCTAGATCACCTCTCCTTCACGGTGGTTAACTACAAGGAAAGTGCCTCCTTCTACTCCAACCTGCTGGGATGGAAGGAGACCTACGATGAGGGAAGTCAGCACGAGCTTATGATCGGTGAAGTCGGGGACGTCATCATCCGTGGAGGCAATCCGAACAACGCTGGATTCGGAAAAGGCAGGGTGGCGCGCAGCGCGCGGATCGATCACATCTCGTTTGGAATCGAACCATGGGATACGGACGGAGTAAAGGCCGAACTCGAGAAGCGCGGCCTCGAAGCTCGAATCGACACCGCCAGCCACGATGACATTCACACCGCCGCCTACAAAAGTTATCACACAACCACGCCCAATGGTTACGATCTCCAGATCAGTTACGTCACGCGCGATAACCGTTTGACCTTGGCGAAAGCCGTCAAACCGAAAAGCTGAGTGAGATTAGGTACGAAAAGAGCAGCCCCATGCGACGACGTGAATTCTTGGGAGCGTCCGTAGCCCTCGGGAGCTTTACCGCGTTGTCAACCGCAAAGCTAGGGGGACGAGTGGCGATGTCGAGCACTTCAAATTCGTTTGGTGTCAAGGCTCTTACCTTTGACGTGTTCGGGACGGTAGTAGATTGGCGCGGTTCCATCATTCGTGAAGGTACCCAGTGGGGCCAGATGAAGGGTTTAGAGGTGGACTGGGCTAAGTTCGCCGACCGCTGGCGGGCGGGTTACGGTCCGTCGATGGACAAAGTACGGAAGGGTTCACTCCCCTGGATGAAAATCGATGAGTTGCACCGCTTTATCCTTGACGATTTATTGACGGAGTTCAACATCACTGGATTGACCGAGGAAGAAAAGAACCACTGGAATCGGGTTTGGCATCGGCTGACTCCCTGGCCCGACGCAGTGGAAGGACTAACGCGTCTCAAGAAGAGTTTCATCATTTCGACACTCTCAAATGGCAACGTTTCGCTGCTGGTAGAGGGAGCCAAATTCGGCGGACTGCCTTGGGATATGGTGCTGTCCGCGGAGTTGTTCCACCACTACAAGCCTGATCGCGAGGTGTATATCGGGGCGGCAGATTTGCTTGGCTGCCAAACAGCGGAAGTTATGATGGTGGCAGCGCACCCGAATGACTTGAAGGCCTCACACGCAGGCGGCCTGAGAACGGCGTTCGTGTCTCGCCCTCTGGAGAACGGGCCTGGCAAAGAGGCAGCTTCAATGACAGGTGAGTCATTCGATGTCATGGCGCACGATTTTATGGAACTGGCGGACAAGCTTGGTGTCGCACGTTGAAAGAGCTACTGTGAGTGGACCGTCGGCATGAGCAGACCGTCGGTCGCAACACGGCTTGCGGACGATCGGCATAGACCCGAGCTAAAATCCCCACCCGGATTCACCGAACGTAAGGCTGAAAACTCAAGTATTTATGCGCGATATTCTGAGCGGGCGGGAATCAACAGATTTCCGCTCAAGGCTTCCGCAAGCTGATCTGCCCGATGCACGTTTTCGAAGAAACACGAAAGTCTGTTCGTTACGGAGCTAAATTCGCATTCCGTCAGAGACAGTCAATGGGACTTGCTCCTGAGTTCTGAACATGTGTCGCGATAGCTCTTTGTTCCGAGGTATTGCGCCCATTCCTCGCGGCTGAACGGTCTATCTCCCTGTTCAAACCGGGACACTTCTCTCAACCCGCCTTGGCGTCAGCAATCCGAATGATCAGTCTCTTGCCCAGTGCCCTGGCAGCGCGGGTAATCGTATCCAGAGAAACAGCAATATTCTGCGGATCGAGCAAACGGTCAAGCTGGGCACGATCCTCAAGACTCGTCCGATACGTTGAACGAAGAGCAAATGTTCAGCCCGATGACCAAACCCGATTGGCGACTTTGTTGCTGCAACTTAGCGGGGTCGCTGAAGTAGTGCAGAGTGTGCACGAAGCTCGCGACGTCACCAAAGTCGCCACAGTTTATTCTGCAATAATTCACACGAAACCATTTCTAAGGGGACATTTCTAATGTCGGTTGACATGAGCCCTATTACCCCTCGACAAAAGAGGTTTTGTCAGGCAGAATTGCTGCGACTTTTGGTGTAACCCCCACGCGCCGAGTCAGTTTAACCATCAGCAATCGATTCCGCCCCGCATAATTGCTGCGCAACCATGCCCAAAGTGGAGGATCTGTGCCGAGAATTCTAACCAAGCTGATTTTGTCCTTCCTTCTGTGTGCGCCGTTCGCCTTTGCATCCACGCCTCCGACATTCTTGTCTCTCAACAGCCAGCCCGGCGACTACGTGGGAGAGGGAATCCAGGCGACCTTCACTCCCTCCGACGGCACATTTGTTCTTCAGGCGATTAACGGGGTCATCGAGTTCTCCTTCAATACCCCCGACTACAGCCAAACCTGGGACGGATTATTTGAGCCCCCAGTCGGCAAGACTCTGGTCAAAGGGATCTACGAATACGCCCAGCAATTTCACTACACCAAGCCCGGCCTGTCAGTTGGTGGGGATGGACGCGGCTGCAACACAGACACTGGACGATTCTTTGTGTCGGATATAGCCATCTCTTCCGGCGGAGTGGTCGAGCGCCTGGCCGTCGACTTTGAACAACATTGCGAGGGAGCTACGCCCGCGCTCTACGGCTCCATCCGCTACAACTCAACGTCGCCGGCGATCCCACGCATCTCAGTCGCAAAGACCGATATGCTGAAGGGCGACGTGGGCACAAATGGAGGCACCGCGATCGTTTCGCTTTCCATGCCCAGCACACAGACGGTTACGGTTCCGTTCCAGACCGTCGACGGCACGGCCCATCAGGGTCAGGATTACGTGAGTACGAGCGGAACAATTCAGTTTGAGCCGGGAACGACTTGGCAAACTATCACGGTTCCGATCATTGGAGACCAGACCTGGCGCGGGAACCCTACCTTCAGCCTGAAGTTGTCTGCCGCAAGCGGAGCGCCGCCAGGTACTGCTGCAGCCAATGTGCAAATCTTGGATCCCAATGCGAACATGACGGTGCTCACCATGAGCAG